>DKYL01000025.1:636-3565 GCA_002493325.1 Ruminococcaceae bacterium UBA7101 | reverse complement strand
CTACCAACTGAGCTACACCAGCGTTTCTTAACGCTCTAATAATATAGCATAAGTTTAATAGATAGTCAAGACTTTTTTTAATTTTTTTACGAAAAATACTATTGATTTTATGCTCGTTGAACACATTCTTTTAAGTATTCTGCAACCATATCAACCTCGGGGAACAGAGTGGCTTTGTTGATTCCTAATGCTTCAAGTTCTCTTTTTATCCTGCTCTTATTTTGTATTGTTATTTTTTTATAACATAGTGCTTCTAACTTTGCACGTGATTGTATTTCGTTACGGCTTAATCCGCTAAGAATAAAAGCACCATCTTGTTTAACAATTCGATCATTCGTTTTTTCGGGTTGAATGAATATTGGTGTGATAAGGTCATTGGGAAAAATTTGGCGTTTGAAGGATGGAACTTCAGTAGAAATTTCATGATAAAGTTTTTCAATATTTTCATCATCGTACATTGTATTATTTGCATTTTTTGAAAATTCCTGTATATGTGGTTTTACTTGATCAAGAATTGACATTTTTTCGCTTTTGTTGAATTTTGCAAGACAGGAAAGCATTAATGCTTTATCACTGTCGAAATATGAAATTTGTTTATCCTGCACTGCAAATATTATTACTTCTCCAGCATTAGAATGATTGCATTTTTCACAACCAAAGTTCTCACAAGCAAAATAAAGAGCGACGAGCGGATTTGAAGTTATATCCATCAATCTGGTGGGACAACCATAATGCTGCATACGTACTAATCTATCAAGATGTGTTGAATTTTGGAATTGATTCGCACAGCGAACAATCATTTCATGATAGTAATAATCTTCTTTTGCCCAATTTTTTCCTCTGAATACAGATGGGACCAATGTATATTTGTCTTTATCATAATGACCTCGATAGTAAAATCTATAATTTGGAGTAATTTTTTTATTAGAAGAATTGTGGCTTATTATATCATTATAAGAGTCTATCATCTTATCATAAAATTTTATTAGTTCTCCTAATGTTTCCGTATTATATTTAAGATTGCGTTGATTTGGTATCGCTTTTTCATAGTGTTTTTTTAAATTATCAATATTATTGATATATTCTTCACAAATAGACAAAGATGTTTTCTTTTGTTCCATTTCATGAATTATTTTTATAAATCCTGCTAAACTTTTAACTGTGTAATCCTTTCCCATTTTTTCACCTTCTGTTTATTTTCCTTTAATATATTAGTTCAAAAAAATACAAAAAGTAACAAAAATTTTTATAAAAATAAAACCCGACAATTGAAATCTCAATTGTCGGGCTCAACTATTTATTTTTCTTTACCCGGAGCACCGCAGCATTTTTTGTATTTTTTGCCTGAGCCGCAGGGGCATGGGTCATTAGGTCCGACCTTGTTTCCCTTTCTTACAGGTGATGCTTTTACTGTGTCATCGCCGCCTGATGAGGTTGCTGTTACCTTTGCAACAGCCTTTCTTTCAACATCCTCACGTCTTCTTGGTATGAGAGTCAGCAGCATACGAACTGTATTTTCACGGATTGTTGCAGTCATTTCATCAAACATATCATAGGATTCCATACGGAATGCAACAACAGGATCCTGCTGAGCATAGGAACGAAGATGAATGCCCTGCTTTAAATCATCCATAGCATCAATATGATCCATCCAGAGGGTGTCAACATTTCTGAGAAGTACCATACGCTGGAAATCATTATACATATCGTCGCCGAGCATTTCTCTTTTTTCAGCAAGGCGCTGATGACCTCTTTCGGTCAAGGTTTCAATAACCTCATCAACCTCAACGGAATTAATGTCGTCAAAGTCCTCGGCAACGGTTAACCAGCCAAGATATTTTTCTCTGAGTCCGTTGATGTTCCAGTCATCCTTTTTATCGCCTGCAAGGTAGTTCCTTACATTTTCATCAATGTTTGTATCCAGCATTTTCAGAATGGTGTCATTCAGGTCCATACCGTCAAGCACCTGATTTCTCTGTCTGTAAATAAGCTCTCTCTGCTTATTCATAACATCGTCATACTGAAGGGTGTTTTTACGGATACCGAAGTTTCTGCCCTCAACCTTTTTCTGGGATGACTCAACGGTCTTGGAAATCATTTTTGATTCAATAGGCATATCCTCATCCTGTGTTAATCTGCCCATCATCATCTGCATTCTTTCACCGCCGAACAGACGCATAAGGTCATCCTCGCAGGAGAGATAGAACTGGCTTTCACCGGGATCACCCTGTCTGCCTGAACGTCCGCGGAGCTGGTTGTCAATTCGGCGTGAATCGTGACGCTCTGTGCCGAGAATGAACAGACCGCCTGCCTCACGTACCTTGTCAGCCTCTTCCTTGATTTCGTCCTTATATTTAGCCTCAAGCTCCTGGAATGTCTTTCTTGCATTGATGATTTCCTCATCATCAGTATCAGCAAAGCCTGTTGCTTCGGCAATCAGCTCATCAGTGAACTGCATTCTTCTCATTTCAGCCTTTGCAAGATATTCGGCATTACCGCCGAGCATAATATCAGTACCACGTCCTGCCATATTTGTAGCGATGGTTACAGCACCGAGCTTACCTGCCTGAGCAATAATTTCAGCCTCACGCTCGTGGTTTTTCGCATTAAGTACATTATGCGGAACTCTTGCTTTTTTCAGCATTTTTGAAAGCTGCTCGCTCTTTTCAATGCTGATAGTACCAACAAGAACAGGCTGTCCCTTTTCGTGGCATTTTTTAATCTGCTCAATAGCATTGTGGAATTTGCCCTGCTCTGTCTGGAAGATAACATCAGGGTTATCAATTCTTGCCAGCGGCTTGTTTGTAGGAATTTCAACAACATCAAGCTTGTAAATCTCGGAGAATTCAGGAGCTTCTGTTGATGCGGTACCTGTCATACCCGAAAGCTTGCCGTAAAGACGGAAATAGTTCTGGAAGGTGATGGTAGC
>DKYL01000025.1:0-265 GCA_002493325.1 Ruminococcaceae bacterium UBA7101 | reverse complement strand
GTCAACGATTTTAACCTGACCGTCAGCTACAACATAGTCAATATCTTTTCTCATTACGCCGTTAGCCTTGATAGCCTGGTTAATATGGTGAAGAAGTGTAGAGTTGTCAATCTCCATAAGATTTTCAACATTGAAATACTGCTCAGCCTTCTTAACACCATCCTGTGTCAGTGTAGCAGTTTTAGCCTTTTCGTCAACGATGTAGTCGCCGTCATAGGTGGATTCAGTGTCCTGCTTTTCATCCATTTTGGCAACCTTAACCATT
>DKYL01000010.1:10487-10787 GCA_002493325.1 Ruminococcaceae bacterium UBA7101 | reverse complement strand
ATTAGAAGAAATAAAGCCCTGTAATCAGTACAGAGCTTTGATGACTATTCTTCTGTTGTTGACGGATTGGAGGAGCGCAGAAGCTTTTTGACCTCATTATCGGTAAGCTCTCTTGATTTGCCTGTTTGGAGCATGCCAAGCTTAACAGGACCGATTGAAACACGCTTTAAGCGTGCAACCTCCAAATCAACTGCTTCACACATCTTTCTTATCTGTCGGTTTCTGCCCTCTCTCAAAATAAACTCAAGGACCACCCTGCCCTCTTCCTCAGTGATAACATTAACATCACAGGGAGCTGTT
>DKYL01000010.1:0-10176 GCA_002493325.1 Ruminococcaceae bacterium UBA7101 | reverse complement strand
ACATTAACATCACAGGGAGCTGTTTTTCTGCCGTCGATTTCAATACCGTTTCTGAGCTGTTCAAGGATCTCATCACTGACTGACGGACGAACAGTTACACGGTAGACCTTAGCATAATTATGCTTGGGATGCGTTAAGGCATTGGCAAACGAGCCGTCATTGGTCAGAATAAGCAGACCCTCGCTGTCCTTATCCAGTCTGCCCACAGGATAAATGCGGGCTTTGCAGTCAACCAAATCCATTACCGTTTTTCTGCCCAGCTCGTCACTGACTGTGGTAACATAGCCACGGGGCTTATTGAGCATAATGTAATACATTCTGTCGACCTTGTTAATCTTCTTTCCCCTGACTGTTACCAAATCCTTTTTCGGATTGATTTTATCTCCGATATGAGCAACGTGTCCGTTAACCTTAACCTTGCCCATTTCAATAAGCTCTTCACTTTTTCTGCGTGATGCAACACCGCATTCAGCCATGAATTTCTGTAGTCTGACTTCGTTCTTGCTTGGCATAATTCAAATCCTCGTCTGCCTTCATCGACAGTCTTTCAATTAATTCATTATTTTTATATACACAGGCAACACCAATAGTATCACCCTTTTTTATGGGTGCATACACAAAGGGGTGATAATACAGCTTAACCGTAACTTCACCCAAGGCATAGTATTCACCCTTATATTTGCAGCTCACTGTTTCGGCATCACTGCCGACAACAGGAATTTTAACCTCTGCTTTAACTGTTTGCTTTTTATACATTTTGCCGCACTCGTTCATCAGTCTGATGTGGTCATTCCAGTCATCAGGTGCATTCAGTGTAACACAAATAAGGCTGTTGCCGTTACACTTTTTTGCAGAAACAAGGCATCTGCCTGCTTTTGATGTATACCCTGTTTTTATACCGAAAAAATTTTCATCCATTGCAAGGAGCTTATTGTGATTATATACTGTTACTTTCTTATTGCTGATTGTGATATCAGCACTTTTCATAGCAGATACTTTTGCAAAGGTTTCATTTTTAACCGCATAAGCACCAAGCAGTGCCATATCATAAGCAGTGGAATGATGATCCCCCTCATCAAGACCTGACGGTGTGACAAAAACAGTCGATTTCATTCCTATCTCTTTTGCTTTGGAGTTCATCATTTTCGCAAAGCCTTTAAGGTCCCTGCCAAGGAAATAAGCAACCGCATTGGCGGAATCGTTCCCCGATGTCATCATCATACCGACAACCAAGTCATTCAGTGTAATTTTGTCATCAACATTAAGTCCCAGAGATGAGCCTTCTGTATCAAGCATTTCTGCTGTGATAACAACAGAATTATCAAGCATATTGCTTTCAATAGCCAGAAGAGCAGTCATTATTTTGGTGGTTGACGCCATTGACCTGCATTCATAAGCATTTTTTTCATACAGGATTGTTTTGGTATCAGCGTCAATAACAACAGCAGATGATGCACTGTTGTCAGCACCGTAACAGGTAAAAGGAATTATAAACAGAAAGCAAAAAACAAAAGCAAATCGTTTTAACAAAATAATCACCCACATAAAATATATGCAGGTGATTAAGCAATATAATAATTATTCTGCTGCTTCCTCAGTCTTTGGCTCTTCCTCTGACTTTTCAGATTTTAAGAGCTCTGTAACTCTGTCTACAAGCTCAGGAATCATAGCAATTGCACGGTCAGCAGATGAAGTGTAATTGTTAATCTGCATCATTCTGCATTTGCCCTTTTCAATAACGATAAATGCAACAGGCTGGATTGTAATTCCGCCGCCGCCGCCACCGCCGAAAAGCTCAGCGTTTGACTTTGAAGGAAGATCTGTTCCGCCTGATGTAAAGCCGTATGAAACCTTTGAAACAGGAACCAGTGTTGTGTCGCCTGTTACAATAGGATCACCGATAATGGTTGATGTGTCAACCATCTGGCGCATTTTTTCAAGCGTATTTTCCATAATCTTGTTAACCGGAGTTTCTTTCATAATAATTTTCCCCTTTTATTATTTTACATTTTTATTTTTAATTAAATTTTTTAAGAAAATAAATGCTGCTTTAAGTGCAACCTTTAACAGCAGACCGACATTAATGCTGGCTATAAGCTGAAAGCCAAACTCTGTTGACGGAGCTATGAAATCAGGCTGAATATAATCGTCATAATTATCAACCTTCATTGTGCTTAAAATCATACCCTTAGCAGGATAATAATACTTACACAGCGTTCCGTAAGCCTGAGCAATGTCAGCAGCATCACCGCCGCCTACTATTATCATAACATAAAGTGAGTAAATATGTAAACCCCTAATTAAGGTTAAAATTGCAGAATTTGCAGTTTCAAGCAGATTTGACACCAAAGAAAGAATACCTACTATACCCTCATCATCCCATAATTTTTTGATAGGATTTGACTTTTTAGGGGCTGCCTTCTTTTCTTCAGCCTTAGGTACAGGCTTTTCACTCTGTTCTTCAGCAAGGGCAGAAGCGGTTTCCTCCTCTGTTTCTTCGGGTGGTTTCGGTTCCTCTGCTTTTTTTTCTTTATCAGCCTTCTCAGCTTTTTCTGCCTTTTTTTTGTCAGAAACCTCCTGAGCCTTTTTCTGCGGGAACATAACAAAGGATAATATTTCCGACAGAACAATATCCTTTTCAAAAAACAAAACCTTGACTTTTGTACTCCAGCCCTTATCATAAACCAGCGTTACCGTTGCAGAAAGCGAACAGATTGCAGCAATAATAAGTGCAAGAACAGCGACTACAATTAAAAATATTTTCATTCCTCACCATCCTTTTGCTCAGGTGACTGAGTCTGTTTTAAAACCTTATCATTATCTTCGCTGAAAAGTGATGTCTGATTATCATCATTCTTTTCTGTTTCCTCAGGCAAATCGGGCAAATCATCAAGACTGTTCAGTGAAAAGCATCGCAAAAATCTGTCAGTTGTACCATAAACAAGCGGTCTTCCCGGCAAATCAAGCCTGCCCTTTTCCTCAATCAGTCCCTTTTGTATCAGGTTGGAAACAGGACCGCTGCAGTCAACACCCCGAATCTGCTCAATGAAAGAACGGGTAACGGTTTTATTATAAGCAACAATTGCAAGCACCTCAAAGGCTGCCTGACTGAGAGGCGTATTCTTTTTAATTTCAAGAAGTCCCCTGACCTCCTCGCTGTACTCTTCTCTTGTACAAAGCTGATATTTACCGTCAACGCGAATTAAGCGGATACCGCTGCCCCGTTCGTCATAATCAGCCTCAAGATGACCCAGCATTTTTATAACATTTTCAACATCTATATCCAGCACCTCGGCAAGCTTGGCAGGCTCGACAGGATCACCTGCTGCAAAAAGCATTGCCTCCAACGATGCAAGAACACTATTACTGTTCAATATCATTTACCTCATTAACAATTTGTACTGTCGGGTTCTGCATTTCACCCTCAATGGTAATTTTTTTTGTTTTAGCAAGCTCCAGCACTGCAAGGAAGGTTGCAACCATATCGCTCTTTGTCTGTGCATCGCTGAAAAGATTTAAAAATTTAACCTTTTTACCGCTCCAGAGCTTGCGCATTACGGTACTTACCTTTGACGCAACCGCAACAAACTTTTTAGCAACAATAACCTTGAAGCTGTCAAGAGGCGGCGGCAGTCGGCGTTTTCCCCTGCCGGCAGCACTGATGTATGCACTGAGCAGCTCCTCACCTTCGTGAAAGCGTTCATAGTCATAGTTGACATAACCCTCACCTGCAGGGCGAACAAAGCGGTTAAAACCATCCGTCTGATGTGAAAGCTTTTCAGCCATCAGCTTGCAGTCACGATATTCAATCAGCTCACCTGTAAGCTCTTTTTTTAATATCTCCGCCTCCTCGTGCTTAGGCAGCAGAGAAACAGTTTTGATATAGATAAGCCTTGCAGCCATTTCGAGGAACTCGCCTGCAACATCAAAATCCTGTTCCTGCATCTGACGAACATAGTCGACATACTGGTTCACAAGCTCAACAATAGGAATATCATTTATATTCAGTTTATGCTTTGAAATGAGGTGTAAAAGGAGATCCATAGGTCCCTCAAACACATCAATTTTATAGCTTAACTTTTCCATTTAAACTCCAAAGAAAATCAATCTGGGAATAATTGAAATAATATTAATCATAAATTCTGAAACAGCACTGATTATTCTGCTGAATACACCAAGGAATAAAAGCACCATCAAGCCAATCATTATATATTTTTCATACTGCATAATTTTAAAATAAATCTTATCGGGAAGCACAGAGCCGAGAACCTTTGCACCGTCAAGAGGCGGAATAGGCAGCATATTAAACACAGCCAATGAAACATTTACAGTTGCTGCAAAGCTGAAAAAATAGCATATAGCATCTGATGTTATACCCTGTGGTAAAAATCTCACAAGTGCATAATAAATAAATATGCACACAAACCCCATAAGAAAATTAGTAACAGGTCCTGCCAATGCAATTAAAGCCATATCCCTGCGCGGATGCTTAAGCCTTGCAGGATTAACCGGTACCGGTCTTGCATAACCTATACCAAATAAGAATATCATAATTGTACCTATCGGGTCAAGATGTGCAAAGGGATTTATTGTTAATCTTCCCTGTGTTTTTGCCGTATGGTCACCGCACTTGTTGGCAACAAAGCCGTGAGCAAGTTCGTGAATCGGCAAACAGCAAAACACAACAAAGGCTTTTGAAATGATTGATATAATCGCTTCAAAATACATTCCCTCTCTTATATATGTCAAAACAGAAAGCATATCAGTTTTCCTTTCCTGCGGCAGTAACCATTCGGTCATTGCCGTACATATCCTTTAATACTTTAATATCTTTAAAATGATCAAGCACGGTTAAAATACTTTCACCCTGATTATTGCCGATTTCAAGGAAAAGCATTCCTTCAGGCAAAAGCTTATGTACCCATTTATCGTTGATAATTCTGTAAAAATCAAGTCCGTCAGCACCGCCGTCAAGCGCCATGGAAGGCTCATACTGCACCTCGCTTTGCAGTGACTTGATTTCATCGCTTTGAATATAAGGCGGATTAGAAATGATCACATCTGCCAGCGGCAAATCAAAATCATTTGCAATATCACCGCATATCACCTTTGCATTATCAATGCCATCAGCATTTTTTAAAAGATAGAACATTGCATTTGCACTTTTTTCTATCAGATAGACTGTTGCATTGGGGCAAGCCTTTGCAATGCTGACACCGATTGCACCTGAGCCCGCACAAAGGTCATAAACAACACATTTGCCCAAGGTTTTAATATGCTTAACGGCAAGCTCCACAAGCTCTTCTGTTTCAGGTCGTGGGATAAGAACACCCTTGCCCACAAAGAACTCACTTTCATAAAAGTCCCACTTGCCGATAACATACTGCAGCGGCTCACCGCTTTTAACACGCCAAAGTAAATCGGCAAAGCGTTTCATAATTATCTCATCCTGAATATGCTGCTCAAATTGATTATTTTTTATACCTGCAAGATGGCAGACAAGACACAAGGATTTGAACTCCGCCTCGTCAATACCGTTGCAGGACAAAAAATATGCACCGTAATTATAAGCCTCTTTTAACGTCATATGATTTCATCGTCCTCCGGATTGTCGGTGATTACTGCCTTCAATGACGCAATGCCAACCTCAATTATATCGTCTGTCGGCTCTTTGGTTGTAAGTCTTTGCATCCATAAGCCGGGAGCAGAAACAATCTTGACAAACAAATTATCGTGTCTGCCTGCATACTTTATAAATTCATAGCCAAGACCCATTACAACGGGCAAAAATGCTATTTTAAGAAGCATCCATAATACTCTTATTTCTGCAACGGCAGGGAAAATTTTTGAAAGCAGGGTTGACAGAACAATGCTGAGTATCAGCATCACAAATATAAAGGAAGTACCGCAGCGTGGATGAAAGCGGCTGCATTTTTTTACATTTTCAACAGTCAGCTCAAGACCGGCTTCATAGCAGGCAATGGATTTATGCTCAGCACCGTGGTACATAAAAGTACGTTTAATATCATTCATTCGGCTGACAAGGGCGATATACACAACAAAAATAATGATTTTGATTACACCCTCAATCGTACCCTGCCAAGGGGTCAATGATCCGTCAGCCCAAGCATTGAACCTGTTGAACGCCAGAACAGGAAGGTAGAAAAAAATCAAAAAAGCAAGTGCAAAGCCAAGCACGGTTGCAATGCCCATAATGAGCGTCATAAACTTGTCACCAAGCTTGTCGGTAATCCACTTTTCAAATTTATTCATTTCTGCATCCTCGATATCCTCCATACCCGATACCTCAGCAGAATACATAAGCATTTTGTAGCCAAGCATCATGGACTCAAAAAAGCCGACGATACCTCTGACAAGCGGAAAGCCCCAGAATTTATTTTTATCTCTTAAATGCTTAACCTCATGGTGCTCAACACAAATATCACCGTCAGGCTTTCTGACAGCAGTTGCAACGCCCTTTGGTCCCTGCATCATAACACCCTCAATCAGAGCCTGTCCGCCCACTGAGGTTTTATGTGTCTTTTTATCACTCATATTTTAACCCTTCATTTCCATACCTTCATTTATTTCCTCATCAACCGCCTGAGAAGCAATATCCTGCAGTTCATTCTCTGTTGGCGTATTTTCAATAGGAAGGTAAATTGTAACAAGTGTACCCTTTCCCTCTTCACTGTTAATCTCAAGACGTCCGCCGTGAAGATTTATGATTTCATTTGTAACTGCAAGTCCGATACCTGAACCCTTTACAGAAACATTTGCTTTATAAAATTTATCTTTAACGTGAGGCAAATCCTCTTTACTGATGCCGCAGCCCTGATCGGCAATGGCGATACTGATAAAGCTTCTTCCCTCATACTGTGTAAACTCTGCCTTAACGAAAATCTTGCTTGGTGCACGGGAATACTTGAGTGCGTTATCAAGAATATTCATAAACACCTGCTTGAGCCTGTTGGCATCGGCATCGGCAATGGCAGGCACTTCGGGAATACTGTATTTAACCTCAATCTGTTCACGCATAGCACGCTCTCTGAAGGTGAAAACAGTTTCGTCAAGCTCGGCAAAAATATCGGTCTTGGCAAGCTTTAATTTCATTCGTCCGCTCTGAAGCCTTGAGAAATCGAGAAGCTCCTCAACAAAGCCCTCCAGCCTGCCTGCTTCTTTAACAATCACCTGCAGACCCTTTCTTGTAATTTCATCAACAGAATCATCCATACCGAAGGTTAAGGTTTCACCCCAGCCCTTAATTGAGGTCAACGGTGTTCTCAACTCGTGGGAAATCGTAGAGATAAAATCATTTTTCATTTTATCAGTGGTTGAAATCTCTTCAGCCATTGAGTTAATGGAATCACAAAGATTACCGATTTCATCATTATATTTCTTTTCAATTCGTACCGAATAATCACCCTGCGAGATTTTTTTTGTGGTTTCATTAATCTCTTTAACAGGAATGATAATGGAACGGATAAAGAACAGGTTTGACAGAATGATGATTACAAAAACTACAATCAGACCAATCAAAATAAGGAAAATAAGATTGAATATCTGTGCATCAACCTGTTTAAGGGATGCCATAACACGAACTGCGCCTGCAATATCACCCTGCGGATTTTTTATAATTCGGCATATTGCCATTACCTTTTCACCTGTATCAAGCCTGCCTACAAACTTGCCGACCTCTTTTTCATTTGTAAGAGCCTGTGTATAATCAGGCATATTCTGCTTTTCAATAGCAAAGCCGCTGGACGAAAGAATAACCTCACCGTCACTGTCGATAATCCAGGTAGTGGTTTTGTCCTTATAGCTATAGCTGTCAATAAATTCGGCAGCAGACTGCTCAAGAGAATTGCCTGCCTCAAGATTATTGGTAAAATAGCTCACCGCTGTTGTGGAGGCACCGGAGCTTAAAATACTTTCAACATTTGCATAATAGTGAGATTTTAAGGCAGAAACAGAGATAATAAAGACAATAATAAAAAACAGAGCAACAACACCGATGATGTTGATAAGCCATCTCAGTGTAATACCCTCAGGTTTATGTATGTGCAGTTTTTTTATGCTCGGTTTCTTCATTTTATTAATTGCCTTTTGATTACTGATTATCTGTTATCCATTTATAGCCAAGACCCCATATTGTAACAAGTCTTGTCGGATTTGAAGGGTTTGTTTCTATTTTCATTCTGAGTCGGCGGATATTAACATCAACAATTTTTTCATCGCCGAAATAGTTGGCACCCCATACGGTTTTAAGAATTTCAGTTCTTGAAAGAGCTGCATTCGGATTTTTGAAGAAATGCTCTATTATCTGAAACTCAACCTGTGTAAGCTCAATAAGCTCTCCGTTTTTAGATAAGGTTCTGTTGCGCAGATTAAGCTCAAACTCATCAAGAACAATAGAATCACCGGT
This sequence comes from Ruminococcaceae bacterium UBA7101, assembly GCA_002493325.1. Classification (GTDB taxonomy): domain Bacteria; phylum Bacillota; class Clostridia; order Oscillospirales; family Acutalibacteraceae; genus Eubacterium_R. The sequence goes on along the minus strand of DKYL01000010.1, from coordinate 1,751 downwards.
AGTATCATTCTTTCTGAAGCCCCTTGTCATTTCAACACGGCGGTAAACCGCATCAACCCTTGCCATAAGCTCACTGGGAGAAAACGGCTTGGTAACATAATCATCAGCACCGAAAAGAAGACCTGTAACCTTGTCCATTTCCTGCGTTTTTGCACTGAGCATAATAATACCCAAGTCTGATGAACGCTTTCTCATCTCCTTACAAACAGTCAGACCGTCAAGCTCAGGCATCATAATATCAAGAATAGCCACATCATAAGCAGCTTCGTCACTCATAAATTTTTCAAGGGCAACGGCTCCGTTTTCAGCCTGCTCAACCTCATAACCGCTTCGTGTAAGATTAATGACTATAAACTCTCGGATAGACTCCTCATCCTCAGCTACCAAAACTTTTTTCATAACATTTCCTCCTATCAATAAGTTCTGAAAATATTTTTAACATCATCAACTGTAACATTTATTTTTGAATTATCCGTGACACTGCAAAGATAAACCAAGCCGGAATCACTGCTGATTTCAGTATAACCGCTGTAATCATCGCTGTTATAATTCGTTCTCATAACGGTGATGATGCTGAATGCCTTATTCTTGCCGTCTGTTACATCAAGCTGTCTTTTTGTACTGTCATATTTAATATATGCCTTTGAAAACAGCTCATCATCAAGCACAATTAAATAGCCGTCACTTTTGACTGCATAGGAATATGCTCTGTGTTTAAGAACTGTACTTTCATATCCGACCCAGTTTTGTGCCGTCACACTGTCAGGCAAGCCTGAAACAGATTTATCAACAGGTATTTCAATTTCGCCGTCACCGTTGATATCACGGCTGGTTATCATATTGTTGCGAGAGGTTTCGGTTGTTTTGCCTGTTGAATAGCTGTAAAACGGTGAAATGATTGAATCATAGTAATCTGACCAATACAAAAGCTCTGTCACCATTGAGGCTCCGTTTGCTCTGATTGCATCTGCATAAACACTCATACCCTCATCAGTCTTACCGCAGGTAATTTTTGAAAATGAAATGATTGAGCTGTCAAGCTTAGTTTCGCCTATCTGCCGTTTATTTCCCTGTGCAAGCGAATACAGCTCTGCCTTAGGTGAATCGGAATAGCTGCCGAAATTGAAAACAAGCAGTTCATTTGTTCCGTCACTGTTGATATCCACAGAAATAAACTCGCCTGCTGTAATAGAATCCGTCATCAGATTCAGCTTTAAATTATCATCTGCCGAATAAACGCATAGGTTTGATGTTGTGGATTTTGAAATAATACCCCAACAGACAATGATTTCTTCCGTTCCGTCATGATTAAGGTCGCTGAAATCAACACAGTTCACATCAACACCCTCACCTGTAATATTATCAACAACACGCCATGCACCGTCAGCTTTGCTAAGCAGAGCCATATCAACCTTTCCGAGATTGTCATTCTGCTCAAAAAAAGCGATCGCCTCGTCATTGCCGTCATTATTTAAATCGTGGAGAATGAAGGAGGTTGTATATTTGCCCGAGGACGGAATTTTTATGGAATAGCCGCCTTTGGAGAATTCATTGACAGCGGCTAGAATGCCTGCATCATCACCGCTTGGTGAAACGGGTGAAATCAAATCATCAATGCTGGAAATGCGAAAACTGCTACAGCCTGTGAAGGTTAAGCATATTACAAATGCAAGTAAAAGAATTTTAACCTTTTTCATATTCACCCTCCTTTGCAGTATTCTTTTAGTCATATTTATAACATTATAACAGAT
>DKYL01000054.1:3191-3768 GCA_002493325.1 Ruminococcaceae bacterium UBA7101 | reverse complement strand
ATTTCTTCTAATAAAAAAATATTATAAATATTAAAAATAATTATTGATATTATTTTATCAAAGTGGTATTATTTATAATAGGCAAATTTGGAAATTTTTAAAATGACCGATTGCTTTCTTAGTTCATAAGGAGGATTATATAGTGAGTAATTCTAAAAATTCTAAAGCACTTGACAGACTTGTGTCACTGTTTGATGACGGCTCTTTTACTCAGCTTGATGCATTTGCAAAATCTGCTGATGGTGATGTTGAAGTCGTTGCAGGCTATGGTACTGTCAATGAGTGCCCCGTGTACGCTTTTTCACAGGACGTTACTGCTTGTGACGGTGCTGTCAGTGTGGCACATTGTGCAAAAATAAAAAAAATATATGACCTTGCAGCAAAAACAGGCTGCCCCGTTGTTTCCATATTCGATTCAAACGGTGTTAAGCTGACAGAGGGCTTTGAGGTGCTCAGTGCTTATGGCGAGCTTGTCAAGGCTTCAACCTCAATCAGCGGCGTTTGTCCTCAGATTGCTGTTATTGCAGGTGCTTGTCTTGGCACATCTGCTTTAATTGCAAATATGGCAGATGTTGTT
>DKYL01000054.1:0-2876 GCA_002493325.1 Ruminococcaceae bacterium UBA7101 | reverse complement strand
GATGTTGTTGTTGCAGTTAAGGATGCTGATTTCTATATTTCAGCACCGAGCGATATTACTGCTGAAGCATCTTATAAAGAGGGAACAGTTGATGTTCTTGTTGATGATTTTGATGCTGCTGTTGAAGCTGTCGGTGACATTGTTTCACTGCTCCCGAGCAACAATCTGTCATCAGCACCAATCTTTGATTTTGCTGCTCCTGCTGTTCTTGCGAATGAGGGTGACGATGCACTTTCCATTATTAAGGCTGTGGCTGATGACGCATCTGTAGTTGAGCTTAAGGGCGGCTACGCATCATCAAACTGCAAAACCGCTTTGGCAACCGTTATGGGCACAACAGTCGGCTTTGTTGCATTTGAAGGCAATGCACTTTGCCCTGCCTGCGCATATAAGGCAGAGGCTATGATTAAGCTTTGCGATGCTTATTCAATCCCTGTTGTTACACTTGTTAATGCCGATGGCGTTATTAATGAAAAAGAAAATCAGATGCTTATTGCACTTTCCAAGCTTACATCTGCTTATGCAACAGCAACCTGCCCGAAGATTTCTGTTATCACAGGCAAGGCTGTCGGTGCTGCTTATATCACACTTGCAGGCAAGGGTGCGAATGCAGATTTGACTATTGCATGGGACTGCGCAGTAGCTTCTCCGCTTAATGCTGATTCAGCTGTTGCATTCCTTTATAATGACCGTCTTGCAAAGGGCGAGGACAGGGAAGCACTTAAGAAAGAGTATATGGATACAATTGCATCACCATTCACCGCTGCGGCTTGCGGTGCTGTTGATGATATTTGTGCACCTGCCGACACAAGAGCAAGGGTTATTTCTGCTTTGGATATGCTTGCAGGCAAAAGAGAAAATACTTTACCCAGAAAACATTCTGTTAAATAATGGAGGATAACAATATGAAAAACTATACAATTACAGTTAACGGTACACCTTATGTTGTAACAGTTGAAGAAAATGCAGGCTCAGGCTCTGCTGCACCAATGGCAGCTCCTGCTCCGGCACCTGCGCCCGCTGCTGCTCCTGCACCAAAGGCAGCACCAGCTCCGTCAGGTGCAGGCAGTGTAAAGGTTGAATCACCTATGCCCGGCACAATCCTTGATATTAAAACTGCTGCAGGCTCAGCAGTTAAAAAGGGCGATGTTCTCTGCATCTTAGAGGCTATGAAAATGGAGAATGATATTGTTGCTCCTGCTGACGGTACAGTTGCATCTGTTAATGTTAATAAGGGTGACAGTGTTGAAGCAGGTCAGTTAATTGTTACTTTAAACTAAGAGGTGTCGCAAATGGCTAAAATTGGTATTACAGAAACAGTCCTGCGTGATGCACACCAGTCATTGATTGCAACACGTATGACAACAGAGGAGTTTTCCGATATATTGGAAAAGATGGATAAAATCGGCTACCACTCACTTGAGTGCTGGGGCGGTGCTACCTTCGATTCCTGCTTAAGATTTTTGAATGAAGACCCGTGGGACAGACTTCGTCTTATCCGCAAAAAATGCCCGAATACAAAGCTTCAGATGCTTTTCAGAGGTCAGAATATGCTGGGCTACCGCCACTATTCCGATGAGCTTGTTGACTATTTTGTAAAAAAGAGTATCGATAACGGTATTGATATTTTAAGAATATTTGATGCTCTCAATGACGTTCGTAATTTACAGACAGCTATCAACGCTGCTAAGAAATACGGCGGTCACGTTCAGGCTGCTATTTCCTATACAACAGGTCCTGTATTTGATATCGAGTATTACTGCAACTATGCAAAGCAGCTTGAAAGTGCAGGTGCAGATTCTATCTGCATTAAGGATATGGCAGGTCTTCTTACACCTTACGGCACTTATGATTTGGTTAAGGCGCTTAAGGAAACCGTGAAGGTTCCGATTCAGCTTCATTCTCACTATACCTCAGGTCTTGCATCTATGGTTCAGTTAAAGGGTGTTGAGGCTGGTGTTGATGTTATTGATACAGCAATCAGTCCGCTTGCTATGGGTACATCACATCCTGCAACAGAGTCTATGGTTGCTGCTTTCCATGGTACAGAATATGATACAGGTCTTGATATCAAGGCACTTACAGAAATCCGTGATTTCTTTACTCCGCTGAGAGAAAAGTATCTTGAAAGCGGTCTGCTTGATCCTAAAATGCTCGGCGTTGATGCAAACACTCTCCTTTATCAGGTACCCGGCGGTATGCTTTCAAACCTTGTTTCTCAGCTTAAGCAGGCAGGCAAGGCAGACAAGCTTGAAGAGGTGCTTAATGAGGTGCCGAGAGTTCGTAAGGATTCCGGCTATCCTCCGCTTGTTACTCCAACATCACAGATTGTCGGCACGCAGGCTGTGTTCAATATCATTATGGGTGAAAGATATAAGATGGTAACCAAGGAATTTAAAGATATGGTTGCAGGCAAGTACGGCAAAACACCTTGTGAAATTGACCCTGATTTCAGAAAGAAGATTGTGGGTGATGACGATATTATCGACTGCCGCCCTGCAGACTTGATTACCGATACAATCGACAGCTTTAAGGATGATATTAAAGAGTTCTATGAGCAGGAGGAGGATATTCTCTCCTATGCACAGTTCGGTCAGGTTGCTACCAAGTTCTTTGAGAAGAGAAGGGACGCAAAGTATAACCTCGACGGTAAGCACGATAACATTGAAACAAAGGTTCATCCTGTATAATTAAAATATTAAAGAGCGTGAAAAATTCACGCTCTTTTTTAGTGCTTTTTAATAATAAAATCCGCCCAGCCGTCAACAGCTGAGAATAACCTGCATCATAAGCAGGTGGGTTAAGCTCCGTTCACTTTGTGCTACCAGCGTCCTGCCGAAGGGGCAGGGAGGTCTGCATTCCCGTTTCACGGAAGA
>DKYL01000066.1 GCA_002493325.1 Ruminococcaceae bacterium UBA7101 | reverse complement strand
TGAAAAATATTACAAATGTTTACAAATTACCCCTTTATTTATTTTAAATACTGTAATATAATAAATTAGACTAATGTTTATGGAGGTATGAAAATGGCTTCAAATAATTATGATGATTTGCTTGAATCATTTATGAATAATTCTGCCAAAGCCTTTGATGAGGACAAGCAGAAGCGTGAAGACAGTAGCTCTAATAAATTACCAAGCTCGTATAATGTTCCGACTCCTGAAAAGAAGAACAAAAAAATTCAGCGTGGAAGAGAGATTGAAAAAGAGCTTGCGGCTAAGAATGCAAAAAAGAATAAATCTAAGGGCAGAAAACCAAAAAGAACTTTAAGCAACGTTGCTAAGGTACTTCTTGGTATGCTTATGGTTGTTGGCGTAGTGGGTATTGTCTGCTTTTCGGTTATTGCCATTTATGGTTACAGCGTTGTATACGGCGATCCTGTATTTGATTTGACAGAGCAGGCACTTTCTCAGAATCAGACCTCATTCATTTACGGTAATGACGGTGATGATATTGTTGAGATTACACGTTTGCACGGTGAGGAAAACCGTATTTGGGTTGACCTTGATGAAATGAGCGAATTTATGCCCAATACCATTATTGCTACTGAGGATAAAAGATTCAGAAAGCACCACGGTGTTGACTGGAAAAGAACAATCGGCGTTTTCATTAAGCAGAATGATCAGGGCGGTTCAACCATTACACAGCAGTTAATTAAAAATCTGACTGATGATAACAAGGTAACCTATGTAAGAAAGTTCAATGAAATCTTGAGAGCCCTTAATCTTGAAAGAAATTACAATAAGGATGAAATCCTTGAGGCTTATCTTAATACAATTTATCTTTCAAACGGCTGCTATGGTGTAAAAACTGCCGCAGAGTTTTATTTTGGTAAAGAGGTTTCAGACCTTAATGCTGCTGAGTGTGCAAGCATTGCAGCTATCACAAAAGCACCTACGTATTATGACCCACTGATTAATCCTGAAAATAACAGAACAAGACAGGAATGGATTCTCGGTGAGATGAATTCCAAGGAAAATGGCTTCCTTAATGAAGAGCAGTATAAAGAGGCTATGGACTATGAAATGATTTTCACAAACAGTGAAAATTACAAGGGCTCACAGCTGCAAGAACATAACAACAAAAAGGATAATGATGACATTACAAATTATTATGTTGATTTTGTTATCAGGTCTGTTCAGGAAGATTTGCAGAAAATGGGCTATACAAGTAAAAAAGCGCACGATCTTGTTTACGGCGGCGGTCTTAAAATTTATTCTGCAATTGATTTTGACGTGCAGGATTCACTTGAAGATGTTTATGAAAACTATAAGCGAATGCCGGACGAAACCGTTCAGGGCGCTATGTGCATTATGAATTATGAGGGCAGAGTTCTCGGCATAATCGGCGGTACAGGTAAAAATAAGGGTGCAATGCTTTTGAACAGAGCGTCACAGTCAACACGTCCTGCAGGTTCTTCAATCAAACCGCTATCTGTTTATGCACCTGCACTTGAAAAAAGCAAAAATGACGATAATGTCAATATTTACTGGTCAACAATGATAAAGGATGCACCATTTATGACTGTAGAAGGCGAGCCTTGGCCTCACAACCAGGGCGGTGGCTATTCGGGAAACAGTGTTACGCTTCAGAACGGTCTTGCCCGTTCATTGAATACAGTGGCTGCCAGAACACTGGATATGATTTCTGTTGATTATTCATATGAATTTCTTACAGAAAATTTCCACCTTTCTACAATTGATGGTATACGTGATGTCGATTACGGTCCGTTAGCTCTCGGTTCGTTGACAAACGGTGCAACCGTTCTTGATTTGACTGCAGGTTATGTTACCTTCGGCAACGGCGGTAATTATTATGAGCCTTACTCATACTATAAGGTTACAGACAGTCAGGACAATGTCATCATTGAAAAGAAACCTGATGAAACTAAGCAGGAGGCACTGAGTGAAAGCACTGCATGGCTTATGAATAAGTTGCTGCAGACGGTTATGACGCAGGGTACAGGTACCTCATACAAGCTTTCGGGTATTGAATGCTTTGGTAAAACAGGTACAACCAATGACGATAAGGACCGTTGGTTTGTTGGCGGTACACCTAACTTTGTTGCTGCTGTATGGTATGGCTATGATACTCCGAAAGAGGTTCACTACAGCCTTTCAAGCAACCCTGCGGGAACAATCTGGAAAACTGTTTTCAGTGAAGTATATGAGAAGCTTGAAGCAAGAGGAGATGACTTATCCTCAAAATTCCCTGAGTTTGACGGTATAGTTCAGCGATCATATTGCAGCTCCTGCGGCAAGCTGACATCCGATTCCGGCAATTATGGTTGGTATGATGCCGATAATCTTCCCGGTTATTGCGGCGGTCATGCTGAGGCAACTACTGCAAAGTCGGATACCTCCGACACAACTAAGAAAAACGAGAATAGTAATTCCGGAGATAATGCAACAACTGCTGCAACTGCAACTACGGCTGCAGGTGGCGGTGATGATAACTAAATATTATAGGGAAATCGGAAAATCCGATTTCCCTTTTTGTAAAAATGGTAATTGTGTATGAAAATTATGTCAATTGACTATGGCGATGCAAGAACAGGTGTCGCTTTCTGTGATGTCCGTGAAATGCTTGCAACAGCTTATACTGTGATTCATGAGGCTTATCAGCCTAAGCTTGTTAAACAGCTTGTTGAAATTATGAATAAAGAAAAGGCTGAAATGGTTGTAATAGGGCTTCCGAGAAATATGGACGGCAGCTACGGCTTCAGAGCTGAAAAGTGCCGTGAGCTTGGTGAACTGCTGAAAAGTGAAATTGATATTCCTGTTGATTTTGAGGATGAACGATTGACAACTGTTATTGCCAACGATATTCTTTCCTCGAATAATGTTGGCGGAAAAAAGAGAAAAAGCACTGTTGATGCAGTTTCGGCAGTTGTGATTCTTCAAAGCTATATTGATAAAAGAAATAAGAAGTAATTATTTTTAAGCACCTGCCGTATTATTTTATGGTGATTAGGTGAGAATTAAGCTTTTCGGTTTTTGTCTGATAGCAGATTATTCATTTTTTCTTATGCTTTCATTCGCTGTTTTGCTCGGTGCAGAAAGCATTGTGGATTTATTGATTTATTCCGCTTTGCACGAATTGGGTCATTTATCAATGCTGCTTATTTGCGGCGGAAGACCTGACAGCTTAAGATTGTCCTATTATGGTCTGGCTTTAAAATACAGCACACAGCTTTCAAAAATAAAGGAATGTCTTGTGCTGCTTGCAGGACCTTTGGTAAATCTTGTACTTTATCTGCTGTTTAAAAATGAAATGAATCTGCTTTTGTTTGTGCTGAATATGCTGCCTGTTTATCCTATTGATTTCGGCAGGGTAATCAGGCTTTTCAGTTACAGGCTGTCAAAGGTGCTTGGCTGCATTACGCTTGCACTTTTAATTCCGTTGGCAGTCTATATGCTTATTGTTTATAAATCATTTTCATTGATTTTTATAGTTTGTTATTTAATAATTTACAGTTTTAATTATTGAGGTTTGTATGAAAAAAGAGGTTGAAAAATTATTGCAGTATGTTCAGAAGCCTGCAAGATATATCGGCGGTGAGCTAAATGCTGTTGTTAAGGATAAGGAAAGTGTTGACATTCGCTATGCCTTCTGTTTCCCCGATACATATGAAATCGGTATGAGTCATCTCGGTATGAAAATACTTTATGGCTTGGTGAACGAAAGAGAAGATGCCTGGTGCGAACGTGTTTTTGCACCTGATAATGATATGGAGGAGCAGTTAAGAAAAAATAATGTTCCTCTTTTTGCACTTGAAAGCGGAGATTATATCAGGGATTTTGATATGATCGGCTTTACACTGCAGTATGAACTATGTTATACAAATGTGCTTAATATGCTTGATCTGGCAGGTGTTCCGATTAAATCAAGCGAAAGAAAAAGTCTGACACCTATTGTATGCTTCGGCGGTCCTTGCTGCTGCAACCCTGAGCCTGTTGCTGATTTTGCAGATATTATTTTTCTCGGTGAGGGTGAGGAGTCAACAAACGAAGTAATTGATTTGCTGAAAGACTGCAAATTAAAGGGCTTGTCAAAGCATGAATTTCTGCTGAAAGCAAAGGATATAACGGGTGTATACGTTCCGTCTTTTTATGAGGACAGCTATAATGACGACGGTACACTCAAAGAGCTGAAACCGCTTTATGATGCACCTGCAAAAGTGAAAAAATCAATTATCAGTGATATGAACAAGGTTTACTATCCAAAAGAATTTGTTGTGCCGTATATCAATATCGTTCACGACAGGGCTGTTGAAGAGATTTTCCGTGGATGTATTCGTGGCTGCCGTTTTTGTCAGGCAGGCTTTATTTACCGTCCGATAAGAGAAAAAAGTGTAGAAACCATCAATGCGCAATGCAGGGCGCTTATTGATTCAACAGGCTATGATGAAATATCACTTTGCTCATTGTCTACAAGTGACCACAGTGATGTTAGTAAAATGCTTACTACACTGATTGACTGGACAGTTAAGGAAAATATCAATTTGTCATTGCCAAGCCTTAGAGTTGACAATTTCTCAGATGAGCTTGTTGAACAGCTTAATAAGGTCAGACGCTCAGGACTTACTTTTGCGCCTGAGGCAGGCACACAAAGGCTCAGAGATGTTATCAATAAAAATGTTACTGAGGATGAGGTTATAAGAACCTGCACAAAAGCCTTTGATAACGGCTGGACATCTGTTAAACTCTATTTTATGATGGGCTTGCCCACAGAAACTATGGAGGATATTGAGGGTATTGCAAACCTCGGTATGGAGGTTATTCACGCTTTTTATAAAAATCCGAACAGGCAGAAGGGGACAGGCTGTCAGGTTTCTATTTCCTGTGCATCTTTTATACCCAAGCCGTTTACTCCCTTTCAATGGGAGCCTGAGGATACTATGGAATCACTGAAGGCAAAGCAGAAGCATTTGCTTGAAAGCATTCCGTCAAAGAAAATCAGAGTATCCTATCACGAAACCCCTACATCACTGTTAGAGGGCGTGCTTGCCCGTGGTGACAGAAGACTTGGCAAAGTACTGTTTCGTGCTTATGAGCTGGGATGCAAATTTGACTCCTGGGATGATCAGTTTAATTTTGACGCTTGGATGCAGGCTTTTGATGAGTGTGGCATTGACCCACATTTTTATACACACAGAAAGCGTGAATTTTCAGAGCTGCTGCCATGGGATCATCTTGATTTCGGTGTCAGCAGAAAGTTCCTTGAAAATGAAAATAAAAAGGCGCACAGGAATGAAACAACACCTCACTGCCGTATTAAATGTGCAGGCTGCGGTGCAAATAAGTTAAACGGAGGTAATTGCGATGCGAGAGGTTAGACTTCGTTTTTCTAAAACAGGCAGACTGAAATACATCAGCCACCTTGATATTAACCGTGCAATGGGCAGAGCTTTCAAAAGAGCAGAAATACCGCTTTGGTATACAGAAGGCTTTAATCCGCATCCTTATATGAGTTTTTCCCTTCCGCTTTCCTTGGGTGTTGAAAGTCTTTGCGAAAGTGTGGACATCAGACTGATTGACAATATTACAAACGAAGAAATCAAAAAAAGAATGAACGCTGTTCTGCCTGCTGATTTGAAAATTGCTGATGTGTACGATAATTTCAGGGATAACAGCGAAATTGTGTACAGCGACTACGTATATAAATTTCAGTTTGCAGATAATGAAAAGGCACTTGAAAAAATATCACTTCTGCTTTCTGCTGATGAAATTATGGCATTGAAAAAAGGGAAGCAGGGCAGAAAAAAGGTGCTTAAAGAAACGAACATAAAGCCCTTTATTGATAAATATAATATTTCAATCAGGGATGATATAATTATTCTGAATATCCGTTTGCTTGCAGGCGGAGAAAAAAATCTTAATCCATCACTGCTCTTTGATACAATTATAAGACTTATTGATATGGACTTTGAATGGAAAAGTATTGCAAGAATATCACTTCTTGACAAGGATTATAAAGAATTTAGATAAAATACTTGCATTTTGATTCATAGTGTGATATTATATATCAGCATTTGTTCCGTTGTATCTCTTGCAACGAGCTTAAATGCCCAATGTGTGAGCATTTAAAAAGGATGGTCCGCTTTCAATTTCAATAGAATTTGTTATGAACATCTCATAAATAATAAGGAGGAAATTAAAATGGACGCACTTAAATTAATCGAGCAGGACAGCATTAAGGCAGAACTTCCAAAGTTCGGTATCGGTGATACTGTTAAGGTATCAGTTAACATTCGTGAGGGCTCACGTGAAAGAATCCAGATGTTTGAGGGCACAGTTATAGCTGTTAAGGGCTCAGGCATTTCAAAGACATTCACAGTTCGCCGCCTTTCATACGGTGTTGGTGTTGAAAGAGTTTTCCCAATGCACTCACCAAATGTTGTTAAGGTTGAGGTTGTTCGTCACGGTAAGGTTCGCCGTGCTAAGCTCTATTACCTTCGTGACCGTGTTGGTAAGGCTGCTAAGGTTAAAGAAAGCATTCAGTAATTTAATTATTGTAAAAATCACAGCTGTTTTCAGCTGTGATTTTTTTATGAGATATTGACAAATTATTAACAATGGTGCTATGATGTAATTGGAGTATTATATTCATTTTTCGGGGTGTTTTTATAATGTTCAGGGTAAAAAAATCAGTGTTTTCTGTTTTTTCCATAATTGTTTCCCTTGCACTATTAACGTCATTGTTTACAGGTTTGCCTGTACGATTCTGCCGACAAAAAAAATATTCAACAGGTGAAGTATTGTCTTTTGTGTCGGAATTGAACAATCTTACATTAAACCATAATGATTACGAGCAGAAGCTTGAGGAAGATAAAAACAATATAGGTCTGTCAACAAAAAGACTTATTGTTAAAACTGATGAGGAGCTTACAGCTACAGCCTCCATAGCTTCTTTTTATGGCATCGGGTATCAGATTTTGCAGTATGAGGATGAGGAGAGTTTAAAAGCTGATAAGGAAATGCTTTCTTTAAAGGGATATGATTTCTGCACGGATAGCATGATAACTGAATCTGATTATTGTTCAGACGCGCTGACTGCCTCTGATGAAAATATGTGGAGCTATGAGCACCTTGATATCGAAAATAATAAAAATCGTTATGACAGCGATACTGCTGAAGAAATAGTTATCGGTGTTCTTGATTCAGGAATTGATTATAATCATGAGCTTTTTGCAGACAGAATTGTTTCCAATAATGTTAATTTCAGCAGCAGCGGAAACAGCAACGATGCTTTTGATGACGAAGGGCACGGTACTGCTGTTTCGGGTATCATAGCAAAATCAACACCCGATAATGTAAAAATTAAACCTTATAAAATTCTGAATAACCTCGGCAAGGGGACTGTTGCTCAGTTTATTGCCGCTGCAGAATATATTCTCAGTGAAGAAAATAAGCCTGACATACTTAATCTCAGCTTTGGCTCTTTTGATTTTGAGGGTGAAGATTTGCAGGCTGAGCTTTGTGAGCGTCTTGCAAATGCAGGTATCACTGTTATTATATCGTCGGGCAATGACAACCTGCCTGTAAAATATATGTCACCTGCAGGAGCAGATTCCGCAATAACTGTCGGTGCATATAACAGTGATTTCAAAGTGTGCAGCTTTTCAAATTATGGTGAAGAAATCGACATTGCTGCCCCCGGTGAAAATATTTATACTGCTGCTTTGAATCATTCTTATTCAAGCATTTCTGGCACATCGGCAGCCGCACCTTTTGTATCCGCTGCCTGTGCATATGCATTAATGAATTCACCCCGAAGCAGTCCGAAGGAAATTAAACAGACAGTTTTAGATAATTGTATAGATATGGGTGATGATGAGGACGCTTATTTTGGAAAGGGTATGCTCAGCATAACAAATGTTGTGAATGAAAGTGCCTTGTCAGCCAAGCCCGATTTGGCTGAAGCTGATTATAATTCGCCTCAGATTTTGACATTTGATGAAATACCTGAAAATGCCACTCTGATATATACAACAGATTTATCTGTTCCCACCCTGCAAAACGGAATTGTTTATGACAAGCCTGTAAGCATTGATAATGATGTCCATATAAATTATGCTCTTTTTAAGGACAATGAATATATAAGTGATATAAAATCCTGCAATTATACAGTTGTGCATCAGGCTTCGGACAGTGATTTTAAAATAACCGTTTTAGGTGTGATAACAGCTTATAATTCAGATAAAAAGAATATAATTGTACCCGATAAAATTAACGGAATTACACCTGTTGAGGTGGGAAAAAATGCATTCAGCAGTTCAGAGGTAACATCTGTTGTTCTTCCCGACACGGTAAAGAAAATTAATTATGGCTTTGAAAATCTTAAATCTCTGAAACATATTACTGCTGTCGGTGTAACTACACTTATAAATGCCTTTACAGGCTGCAGTAATCTGCGTGATGAAATCATGCCGAATGTCAGCAGTGCAGGCGGTTCCTTTAAAAACTGCACAATGCTTCACGCTGTTGATTTCGGTGAAAAGCTCACAAGGCTTAACAGCAGTGATTTTGAAGGAGCAGGAATTGTTTCTCTTGATATTCCGAATGCCGTTCATTATCTGAATGCAAAAAATGTTTTTTCATCCTCAACACTGTTAAATATTAATGCACCGCAGCTCAAAAAAATCAATGATTATGATTTTGCTTACTGCAAATATCTGCAGAGAATTAATGCTGCAAGTGTTTCCTACCTTGGCACGCATTGCTTTGACGGATGTACAATGCTCAAGGAGTTTGATGCGTCAAATATTGAAACTCTGGCTCCTGATGCTTTATCATTTTGTTATATTGACACCTTTGATGCTCCTAAAATAAAAGCCTTCAGTTTGCTTGAAAGCTATATGACATATTCACATATACGTGTCTTAAAACTGCCAAATATAATGGGCGTGCTTGACCCGAAATGCTTTGATAATTCCTATGCGGAAGAAATGTATTTTGATAATATTACACGAATGTCATCGGGCTTCAGAGCATCAAATAATCTTAAAGTTCTTTATATGCCTCAATGTTCAAATTATATTGATACGAAAAATGATTCCACGCTCCACGGTGATAAAAAGTCGCCGCTTAATGTGCTTTGGATTCCTTCCTGTAAAGAGCTTACATATGATGCCACTGACCTGAAATTGCTTTTTGCACCGTCGCTGACAAAGTTGAATTTAAGCTGTGTAAACAATTTGTCTGTGGTAGTATCTGAGAAACTGAGCTCAATTTCAATGCATTTCCTGCGAAATGGTATCGGAAAATTTTTTGCACCTGATGGGTCATATGCAGCAGAATATGCAAAAAATAACAATATACCCCTTGTTATTAATGAGAATGCAATAAATGTTATCAGCTATGATAAAGAAAAGGCATTATTTAAAGTGAAAAATAAAACCTTTGACTTTACTGATTTTAATTGTGCAGGAAGTATTGAATACGGTTGCCTTTATGATTATAAAAATAACGAGCTGTCCGATAAAGCACAAACCTTCAGCTTTGATTTTGAAAGAAATTCTGATGATAAAATAATGTCATTGAATACGTCGGATTTGAGGGATTCCGCTGATAAACCATATATCACATTACGAGCCTATATGGATATAGACGGTGTTAGATTTTATTCCCAGCCAATAACAGCTAATCTTAACGGTCCTGAAATTTGTTCAGAGCATATTCATGTATGCGTTTTGAGAACGGAGGATGACAGCTTTGTTTACAGCTGTAAAGACTGCGGTGCTGTGTTTGCTGTGGATGCAGATGCTGTTATAACAATGTGGGATGATCGCTATGTTAATACTTGTGCTGATGATAAAGCTCCAAAGGCAGTATATTATCTCGATGTTATTAATGATGGTGTAATTAACGCTAAAGATTATGCTTTGCTTTTAAAAACAGCAAAAATACAATAATGCTAATGAGGGCGGTGTGAAATATGCTGCTCTCATTTTTCATTTGCATTTTTCTTTAATATAAAGTATAATTATTCTATTATTAAAAGGAGGGGTAGTATGGCAGATTTTCAAAAGCAAACCGTTCAGTGGTTTCCGGGTCATATGGCAAAAACAAGGCGAATAATTAAGGAAAGTCTTAATTTGGTTGACGGTGTGGTTGAGCTTGTTGATGCACGTATTCCCTATAGCTCCTCTAATCCCGAATTAAATGATATTATTAAAAATAAACCGAAAATTGTTCTTCTCAATAAATGTGATATTGCTGACAGCAATGCCACAAATCTTTGGATTGATTATTATAAATCAAAGGGTATGTATGCATTGCCTGTTGACTGCAGAACAGGTAAGGGATTAAATCGTTTTATACCCACTGTTAAGCAGGCACTTTCCAAAACAATTGAAAAGAATGAAGCCAAGGGTATGTCAGGTAAAGCGTTAAGACTTATGGTTGTGGGTATTCCGAATACAGGCAAGTCCTCATTTATCAATCGTATGGCAGGCAGCAGCAAAGCAAAGGTTGCCGATAAGGCTGGGGTGACCCGCCAGCAGCAGTGGTTTACTGTTGGTAATGGTATTGAGCTTCTTGATACGCCGGGTGTTTTATGGCCTAAATTTGACGACCCGCAGGTTGGTGATAATCTTGCATTCACAGGTGCCGTGAAGGATGAAATAACAGACCTTGAAACCTTGTCCTGTCGTTTGCTCGAGGTGCTTGCAAAAACAAGACCTTCTGCCATAACAGAGCGCTATAAGCTTGACAGTGTTGAAGCTATGCAGGGATGGGAAATATTAGAGCTTATCGGCAAAAAGCGAGGTTTTCTCATAAAAGGCGGAGAAATTAATTATGAACGCACCGCAGTTATGCTGTGTGATGAATTTAGGGGAGGAAAGCTGGGTAAAATTACCCTTGAGTTGCCTTAATTATGGATTGGTTGGAATATGAAAATACAGCCTATGCTGACGGCTATGAAATCGTTTGCGGTGTTGATGAAGCAGGCAGGGGACCTTTGGCAGGTCCTGTTTATGCTGCGGCAGTTATATTGCCTAAGGGTCATATTATCGAGGGTGTTAACGATTCAAAAAAACTCAGTGAGAAAAAGCGTGACGAGCTTTTCGATAAGGTCATTGATGAATGTATAGCATACAGCGTGGGCATTGCAACAGAGCAGGAAATTGATGAATTTAATATATTGCAGGCAACCTTTCTTGCAATGCGCAGAGCCGTTGAAGGCTTGAATGTTAAGCCTGACATTGTACTGATTGACGGCAATAAAACACCTGGTCTTGCTATTGCACAAAGGGCAATTGTCAAAGGTGACGGCAAAAGTGCCAATATCGCCGCAGCATCAATTATCGCAAAGGTGTCGAGGGACAGATATATGCTTGAAATGGCGAAAAAATATCCTGAATATCAGTTTGAAAAGCATAAAGGCTACGGTACCAAGCTGCATTATGAAATGCTTGAGAAATATGGTGTTTCACCTATACACAGAAAAACTTTTTTAAGGAAATTTTTTGAACAGAGAGAAAATAAATGAATACTAACGAAATGACTGATGAGCAGGCACTCCAAAATTTTCTTTTGGATATTGATTGTTTGGATGAACTTAATCAGTGGACAGAGAAGTTTAATATATTTGATGTTCTGAAAATTTCAAGAACAGAAATCCGCCACAGTAATATGCTTGCGTGGTTGTTTGATGCAAATGAAAATCACGGCATTGATGACAGATTTATAAAGAAAATTGCACAACAAATTGCTAAAAATGATACACAAGGCAAATATGATGTTTTTCAGCTTTTGCTCCTTGATTTTTATAGTTTTTCTGTCTATCGTGAATGGAATAATATTGATTTACTTATTGTTTCTGATGAGGAAAAAACGGCTTTTGTAATCGAAAACAAAGTCGGTTCAAATGAACACAGCAATCAGCTTAACAGATACAGAAGAATATGTGAAAAGGCTTATCCTGAATATAATAAAATTTATCTGTTTTTAACACCACAAGGTTTGCCTCCGAGTGATGCAGATAACTGGACTGTGCTCACATATAATGACATTCTTGAAGCATTGTCAGAGATTATGGAAAATACAGCGTTATTGCCGGATGTTTCATTGATGATAAATAATTATATTGATGTTGTGAGGAGGGATATTGTGGATGACCGGCAATTAATTGAGGTTTGCAATAAAATATATAATAAGCACAAGAAAGCTCTTGATTTGATATACAGCAACAGACCTGATGCTAAAAGCTTAATTAGGGATACTATAAAAGATACATTGCTACAATTTTCTGACAACGGCAAAATTATATACGATAGTAATTATACTCTTAGATTTTATTCAGAAGAAATTGATAAGATTTTGCCTAATCTAAAAAAAGAAAACAGTGTCTGGAAAACAAAATATCCTTATCAATATTGGATTTTTATAGTTGATGAAACCCATATCGCTATCATATTTGAATTTACAAGTGTTAATGTCCCTGCTGAAACTTTAGAAAAAATGCAGACGTTTATAGATATATTAAAACCAAATGATAATAGACGTTTAGATTTTGAATATAAAAGATTGCACAGAATCAACATTGAATTAAAAAGTGACGATGTTGTTAGTGAATTAAGTGAAAAACTGTCCGACAGCATTGATAAATTAGTTGTATGGGAAAAAAAGCTGATTAAAGAATATACATATAGAACTGAAAATGAACAATAAAGGCAAATTGTGGGAGATAGAAGCGGCAAACTATCTCAGAAAGAAAAAATACAGACTGCTTGAGGCAAATTATACAACACGCTTTGGTGAGATTGATTTAATTGTGTGCAACAGGAAATTCATTTGCTTTGTGGAGGTCAAGCAGCGTGATGTGAATGCAATTGCCGCACCATGTGAATTTGTTGATAAACCAAAGCAGAACAGAATTATAAGTACTGCACAGCTTTATTTAGCAACACATTCCACAAAATTACAGCCTCGATTTGATGTTGTTGAGGTATATACTGACAATAATAAAATAAATTCTGTAAAACATCTTGAAAATGCCTTTGACTTATTATAAAATAGATACGATTTTATTTAGGAGATAAATGCTATGTTATATACATCTACAAGAGATAATACAATCAGAGTAAGTGCTGCTCAAGCAATTGCGCAGGGCATCAGTGAAGAGGGCGGACTTTTTGTTCCTGTTGAGCTCCCACAGTTTTCTGTTGAAAAAATTTCATCCATGGTTTCCATGTCTTATATTGACAGAGCTAAGATTGTTTTAAAGGAGTTTTTGACAGACTTTACCGAGGATGAGCTGAACTACTGCGTTGAAGGCGCTTATGCTGCTGATAAGTTTTCATCATCAAAGATTGCTCCGACAGTAAATGTTGACGGCAATAAAAATATTTTGGAGCTGTGGCACGGTCCTACCTGTGCGTTCAAGGATATGGCACTTCAACTTCTGCCTTATCTTATGACTGTTTCTGCAAAGAAAACGGCTGACGGCAAAACAATCGTTATTCTTGTTGCTACATCAGGTGACACAGGCAAGGCTGCTCTTGAAGGCTTCAAAAATGTTGACCATACCAAGATTTTGGTATTCTATCCTGTTGACGGCGTTTCACCTATGCAGAAGCTGCAGATGACTACACAGGAAGGCGACAATGTCGCTGTTTGTGCGATCAATGGTAATTTTGATGATGCACAGAGTGCTGTTAAGTCCATCTTCACGAATGCTGAAATCAAGGCACAGCTTGCTGAAAAGAATATGATGTTTTCATCAGCAAATTCAATCAACTGGGGAAGACTTGTTCCGCAGATTGTTTACTATTTTTCAACCTACTGTGATATGCTTGAAATGGGCAAAATCAATGCAGGTGATGAAATCAATGTTGTCGTTCCTACAGGTAACTTCGGCAACATTCTTGCAGGTTATTATGCAAAGAAAATGGGACTTCCGATTAAAAAGCTTGTTTGTGCATCCAACTCAAACAATGTACTTACTGATTTCTTAAAGACAGGCACATATAATAAGAACCGTGATTTCTACACAACCACATCACCTTCAATGGATATTCTGATTTCTTCCAATCTTGAAAGACTTCTTTATCATATGAGTGGTGAGAACGCTGAACTTGTTGCTGATTTAATGGCACAGCTTAATGAAAAAGGTGAATACACTGTAAGTGATGAACTGATTGCTGATATTAAAAAGGTTTTCTCAGCAGGCTTTACAAGCGAGGAAAGCGTTGATAGCACAATCAAATCACATTTTGAGAAATTCAGCTATCTTTGTGATACACATACCGCTGTTGCAGTTAAGGTTTATGACGATTATGTTGCTGAAACAGGGGATGACATTCCTACCGTTATTGATTCAACCGCTTCACCCTATAAATTCTCTGCAAGCGTTTTGAATGCAGTGAATGGTAATACAGCAGAGCTTGATGAGTTTGAAATGGTTGATGAGCTGAACAAAGTCACAGGTGCAGATGTGCCTAAGCCGCTTGCTTCACTTAAAGATAAAGCTGTCAGATTTACAGATGTATGTAATAAAGAAGATATGAGCCAAATGGTTTTCAAGCTCTTAAATTTATAAAAAAGGCTCCGTAAGGAGCCTTTTAAAGTTTTACAAAGTGCTTATTGTTATTTGCATTCGCATGTGTCACAGCACTCAAAGGTCTGACACTTGGTATCAGAGCTGCTTGTTGCAGATCTGTCACCAACTGTAATATGACCTGCTGTGCAGCAGTTTGACATATCGTGGTATTTGCAGTTTTTTACTTCGCACATAATTCCTTTAATTTCTTTATTCATTACTTATCACTCCCTTCAACAATATTATTTGAAGGTGCTGTGCTTTTATTCAAGGAGAAATAATGTCACTATTTGCTATTGCCGATACGCATTTGTCCTTCGGAACGGATAAACCGATGGATACTTTTGCAGGCTGGCAGGATTATACTGCCAGACTTGAGAAAAACTGGAATAATTTAGTTGCTGTAAATGACTATGTAGTTATAGCAGGTGACATTAGCTGGGCGATGAATTTTGAACAGCTTATACCTGATTTTGATTTTATAAACAGGCTTAACGGCACTAAAATTATTTCTAAAGGCAACCACGATTACTGGTGGAACACCTTAACGAAAATGAATGCTTTTTTAGAAGAGAATAAATTTGATACAATTAAATTTCTACACAATAATGCTTTTGATTTTGACGGCTTTTCTGTCTGCGGCAGCAGAGGATGGTTTTTTGACAGCCCTGAGGAAAAGGATGAAAAGGTGTTGAACCGAGAGGTTTTAAGAATTAAGCAGTCGCTTGACAGTGCTCAGAATGATGAAAAAATTGTATTTTTGCATTATCCGCCCATTACAACAAATGATAAGTATGCGGAAATTTTAATGCTTTTAAAAGAATATGGTATAAAAAATTGCTATTACGGGCATCTTCACGGTATGGCAGCAAGATTTTCTGTCAATGATACTATTGATGGAATCAACTTTAAGCTTATTTCTGCCGACAGACTGCAATTTACTCCGTATTTAATTAAGAAATTTTAAAATACTTGATATTATTAATAATTTATGTTATAATGCCACTTTGATGATTAGAAAATTTTGTTAGGAGGACCATAATTATGGCACTTAAGTCATCTAATAAAGTAGATACAAATACTTATGAAATTGAAGTAACAGTAGCACCTGAGGTGTTTGCTGATGCTTGTAAGTCTGCATATATGAAGCAGAGAAAATCAATTCAGCTTCCCGGCTTCCGTAAGGGTAAGGCAACTCAGGGTATGATTGAAAAGGTTTACGGCGAGGGTGCTTTCTATGAGGAGGCTCTTGAAATTGTATATCCTAAGGCTGTATCTGAGGCGATTGAGGAGGCTGGTTTAAGAACTGTTGATCAGCCGTTTGACCTTGATGTTCCTGTAATGAGCAAGGCTGAGGGTGTTGAAATGAAAATGAAAGTCACAGTTTATCCTGAGGTTAAGCTGGGCGATTACAAAGGTCTTACAGCAACTATGCTTCCGACAGAGGCAACTGACGAAGATGTTGATGCTGAGCTTGAAAATATGAGAGACAGAAATTCACGTCTTGTTTCAGTTGATGACAGAGAGGCTCAGATGGGCGATACTGCTGAGATTGATTTTGAAGGCTTTGTTGACGGTGTTGCATTTGACGGCGGCAAGGGTGAGAATTATCCTCTTGAGCTTGGTTCAGGCTCATTTATTCCGGGCTTTGAGGAGCAGGTAGCAGGTCATAAGATTGATGAGGAATTTGACGTTAATGTTACCTTCCCTGAGGAATATGCTGCTGAGCTTGCAGGTAAAGACGCTGTGTTCAAGTGTAAAATTCACGAAATCAAGACAAAGGAAATGCCTGAGCTTGATGATGAATTTGTAAAGGATGTTTCCGAGTTTGATACTCTTGATGAGCTCAAGGCAGACATCAAAAAAGGTCTGAGCGAAAAGAAAGAGGCTGATGCAAAGGCTGATTTTGAAAACCAGCTTATTGAGCAGGTTGTTGAGAATATGGAATGTGAAATTCCTGAATGTATGTTTGAAAGCAGAACCAATGAAATGGTTCAGGATTACAGCTACAGACTCCAGATGCAGGGTATTGATTTGAATACATATCTCTCATATATGGGACAGGATATGGATGCTTTCAAAAAGACCTTCAGAGAGGGTGCTGAAAATCAGGTTAAGGCTTCTATTGCTCTTGAGGCAATTGTTGCTGCTGAAAAGATTGAAGTTACCAACGAAGAAATTGATGCTGAGGTTGCTAAGCTTGCAGAGCAGTATAAGATGGAGGCTGACCAGATTAAGTCTGCTGTTCCTGCTGACCAGCTTGCATCTGATATTAAGACAAGAAAGGCTCTTGACCTTGTTGTAGAGTCTGCTGTTAAAGCATAATTATTAAAGGATAATTATTATTATTTATTAAGGATAGTGATTTTATGGCATTAGTACCATATGTTCTTGAACAGACCAGCGCCGGCGAGCGTTCTATGGATATTTATTCAAGACTTTTAAACGACAGAATTATCGTTCTTTCTGATGAGGTTAATTCCACCACAGCTTCACTTGTTGTGGCTCAGCTTCTGTTCCTTGAAGGACAGGACAGCGAAAAGGATATTAGCCTTTATATTAACAGCCCGGGCGGTTCTGTTACTGACGGTATGGCAATTTATGATACAATGCAGTATATTAAGTGCGATGTTTCAACAATTTGCATGGGTATGGCTGCATCAATGGGGGCGTTTCTTCTTTCAAGCGGTGCCAAGGGAAAAAGAATTTGTCTGCCTAATGCTGAGGTTATGATTCATCAGCCTCTTGGCAGAACAGAGGGTCAGGCAACCGAAATTGAAATTGCTGCCCAGCATATCCTTAGAACCAAGAAAAAGCTCAATTCCATTATGGCTGAAAACTGTGGCAGAACACTTGAAGAGTTAACTGCTGCAACAGACAGAGATAATTGGCTTTCTGCACAGGAGGCTCTTGAGTTCGGTTTGGTTGATAAGGTTATTGATAAAAGATAATTGAGGTAGATTTTATGGCTCGTGATGATTCACGAAATACAATTGCACGCTGTTCCTTTTGCGGAAAGAGCGAGGCTATGGTTCATAAGCTTATTGAAGGTCCGGGTGTGTTTATATGTGACGAGTGTGTCAGCCTTTGCAGGGATTTAATTGAAGAAAGCTCTGCACCTAACATTCCGCACAAGTCCTCAAATGAGGATTTAACACTTCCTAAGCCAAGTGAAATCAAGGCTAAGCTTGATGAATATGTAATCGGACAGGATGATGCAAAAAGAGCACTGGCTGTTGCTGTTTATAATCATTATAAGCGTATTTATTCTGAGGGCGGCAGCGGTGATGTTGATTTGCAGAAGAGCAATATTATGCTTTTAGGTCCGACAGGTGTCGGCAAAACTATGCTTGCCCAGACGCTTGCAAGAATTTTGAATGTGCCGTTTGCTATTGCCGATGCAACAACGCTTACAGAAGCGGGTTATGTCGGTGAAGATGTTGAAAATATTCTGCTCAGATTAATTCAGGCTGCGGATTTTGATATTGAAAAGGCACAGCGCGGCATTATTTATGTTGATGAAATTGATAAAATTTCACGTAAAAGTGAAAACCGTTCCATTACACGTGATGTAAGCGGCGAGGGTGTCCAGCAGGCTCTTCTGAAAATTCTTGAGGGCACTGTTTCAAATGTTCCTCCCGGCGGCGGAAGAAAGCATCCACAGCAGGAGTTTATTCAGATTGATACATCCAACATTCTGTTTATCTGCGGCGGTGCTTTTGATGGTATCGAAAAGCTGATTGAAAAAAGAATTGGCGGCAAGTCACTTGGCTTTGGTTCTGACCTTGGCGTACAAAAGACTGAAAGTGAAAATATTCTGCATCAGGCTACGCAGCACGATTTGGTTAAATACGGATTAATCCCTGAGCTTATCGGCAGAGTTCCTGTTATTTCTGTTCTTGATAATCTCGACAGAGATGCACTTATTCGTATTATGAAGGAGCCTAAGAATTCCATTTTAAAGCAGTATGTAAAGCTGTTTGAAATGGACGGCATTGAACTTGAATTCAAGGATGATGCACTTGATGCTGTTGCTGATATTACGCTTGAAAGAAAAACAGGTGCAAGAGGACTCAGGAGCGTATTTGAATCCGTTCTTACAGACCTTATGTTTAATGCTCCGAGTGATGCTGCTATTGAAAAAATTATAATTACAGAGGGTGTTGTTAAGAACGGCGATGAGCCGATTGTTCTCCGAAATCCTAATAAAGAGGCAAAAACACTCACTGCAAGCAGCTTAAAAAACGCATAAATATCAATAAAAAGGCAACTTTTGTGTTGCCTTTTTTTTTCTTATATTATATAATCATTATAATTAGTTAAAGTAGGTTTTAATATGAGTGATTTAAACACATTAGAAAATATAATAGAGTTGCCTGTTATTCCGCTCAGGGGACTTGTTGTTTTCCCTGAAATGGTGCTTCAGTTTGATGTCGGCAGAAAAAAGAGTATTGCTGCGATAAAAAGTGCAATGAATTCAAATCAGAAGGTTTTTCTTGTCTGTCAGAAGGATGCATCTGTTGATGATCCCTCTGTTGATGAGCTTTACGGTACAGGTGTTATGTGCAGTATAAAGCAGATGACAAGGATTCCCGGCAGTGAGAATCTGAGAGTTTTTGTGGAGGGAATAGAGCGTGGCTGTATTGTCAGTGCCACACAGACCAAACCATACATTAATGCTGTTGTTCAGATGGTTGAGGAAACAAATTCATCAAAGGACAGCAGGGAAGCTCTTGCTTATCTGCGTGCACTGCGAAAAGAATTTGAGAAATATTCATCTCTCATGCCTAAAATAAGCAATGACGTTATTGCAACTGTTCTTTCAATTGATGACGGAGGAAAACTTGCAGATTACATATGCTCAAATACCTTCCTCGATTATACCGAAAAACAGGGTATATTGGAAACCTATGATGCTTTTCAGCGAGTAGCTGAGCTGCTTGTAGCATTGAAAAAGGATAATGCTACGCTTGAAATTGAGGCTGAAATTGCGGAAAAGGTTAAGGCTGAGATTGATAAAAACCAAAAAGAATATTATATGAGAGAGGAAATGAAGGTTATTGCCGAAACGCTTGGTGATGGTAAGTCACCGATTCAGGAGGCAGATGAATACCGTGAGAAAATCAACTCTCTGAAATGCAGTGATGAAATTAAGCATAAGCTTATAACAGAATGCGACAAGCTTATGAAAATGCCTATGGGCTCTCATGAGGCAACTGTTGTAAGAAATTATCTTGATAAATGTCTGGAGCTGCCCTTCGGGATTTATTCAAAGGACAATACCAATCTTAAACGTGCACGTCAGAAGCTTGATAAAGACCACTTTGGGCTTGATAAGGTCAAAGAAAGAATAGTTGATGCGCTTGCAGTTTACAGACGAAATCCTGACTTCAAGGGTCAGATTATTTGTCTTGCAGGTCCTCCAGGTGTCGGAAAAACATCCATTGTTAAATCTCTTGCTGCATCCATGAACAGAAAATATGTGCGTGTTGCCCTCGGCGGTATTCACGATGAGGCTGAAATCAGAGGTCACAGAAAAACATATATCGGTGCAATGCCCGGCAGAATCATTGATGCTGTTATTAAAAGCGGCACAATGAATCCGATTATTCTGCTCGATGAAATAGATAAGCTTGGCAGTGATTACAAGGGTGATCCGTCGTCTGCTTTGCTTGAAGCACTTGATCCTGAGCAGAATCATACATTTACTGACCATTATATAGATTTGCCCTTTGATTTAAGCAAGGTAATGTTTATTACAACGGCGAATGATACAGCTGCTATTCCTGCTCCGCTGTTTGACAGAATGGAGGTTATTGAGCTTAATTCATACACAGTTGAAGAAAAGTTTCATATTGCAAAAAATCACCTTGTGAAGAAGGAAATGGCTAAGCATTGTCTTTCTGCACGAGAGTTTAAAATCTCCGACAGCGGTATTTATTCCGTGATTGAATGTTATACACGTGAGGCAGGTGTCCGCCGTCTTGAAAAGGAAATTGCTGCACTCTGCAGAAAAGCCATTGTTGAGCTTGATGACGGCAAAAAATCATTTAAAGTAACTGATGAAAATATTGAAAAATATTTGGGCAAAAAGAAGTATCTTAAAGATAAAATCAGCAGTGAAAACCTTGTGGGCACAGTCAATGGTCTTGCGTGGACAAGCGTTGGCGGAACAATGCTCCCCATTGAGGTTTCTGCTCTTGACGGCACCGGTAAGATAGAGCTTACAGGTAATCTTGGCGACGTTATGCAGGAAAGTGCAAAAACTGCAGTTTCCTATGTCCGTTCAAAGTCTGCTGAATTTGGAATTGATACTGATTTTTATAAAACAAAAGATATACATATTCATGCGCCTGAGGGTGCTGTTCCGAAGGATGGTCCTTCTGCAGGTCTTGCAATAACCACTGCTCTTGTCAGTGAGCTTACAGGTGTGGCAATCAAGTCAAATGTTGCAATGACAGGTGAAATAAGCCTGAAAGGAAAAGCAATGGCAATCGGCGGTCTGAAGGAAAAATCAATGGCTGCTTATAATGCAGGATGTGATACAGTGATTATCCCACGTGACAATGCGCGTGATTTGAGTGAAATTTCTGACGAGGTAAAGGCTTCGGTTCGTTTCATAAGTGTTACAGCTTTTGATGAAATATTACCGCTTGCACTTGAGCATCCGATTAAAGATAAAACAGTGAATAATGTGATGGTTCCTGACAGAAAGAACAGCAGACTGTCAATTACACAATAGGAGAATTATGAATTACAATACAGCAGAGTTTGAAAGAGCTTATGGTCTTCATTCACAGCTGCCTGAAAGCGAAGTGCCTGAAATCGTTTTTGCAGGCAGGTCAAATGTAGGTAAAAGCTCGTTATTAAACAAGCTGTTTAACAGAAAGCAGCTTGCAAGGGTCAGTTCAGTACCCGGAAAAACAATTACAATAAATTTCTATAAGGTTGATGATGTAAAATTTGTTGACCTTCCTGGCTATGGTTATGCAAAAATCAGCAAACAGGAGCTTAACCGATTTGGTGAGCTTATGGAAGGTTATTTTAAATCAGACCGAAATATTAAGCTTGTTGTTCAGCTTATTGATATGCGTCATCCGTTAACAAAGGATGATATGGGTATGATTACCTTTATGCAGGAAATGGGTATTCCTTTTATTATTGTAATGACCAAGGCTGACAAGCTGAAGAAAAAAGCCTATGAGGAGAGGCTTAAGCTGTCTAAGCAGGAGCTTGCATTTGCAGGCGGCGTGCCTGTTGTGCCGTTCTCTGCCGTAACAGGGCAGGGGATTAACGGTATTAAAAATTATATTGAAAATTCAATTTGTGATGGAGGATTTTAGAATATGGCAAAGACACCATTTGTAACAAAGGAAAAGGTAGAGGAAATTGCGGCTTCCTATCCTACACCGTTTCATCTTTATGATGAAAGGGGAATAAGAGAAAATGTTTCAAATCTGAAGAAGGCATTTTCATGGAACAAGGGTTATAAAGAGTATTTTGCTGTTAAAGCAACACCTAATCCGTTTTTAATCAACATTCTTCGTGAGTATGGCTGTGGCTGTGACTGCTCATCAAAGACAGAGCTTATGATGTCAAAAACCATAGGTGCAACAGGCGATGATATTATGTTTTCATCAAATGATACACCGATTGAAGAATTTAAGTATTGCAACGATTTAGGCGGTATTATTAACCTTGATGATATTACACATATCGAAGCAGTGGAAAAAGCTTGCGGCAAGCTGCCAAAGAAAATGAGCTGCCGTTATAATCCGGGCGGAATTTTTAAAATATCGAATGATATTATGGACAATCCCGGTGATGCTAAATATGGTATGACCACCGAGCAGATTTATGAGGCATTCAGAATTTTAAAGGAAAAGGGTGTAGAGGAATTCGGTATACATTCCTTCCTCTGCTCCAATACGGTTACTAACGAATATTATCCTATGCTTGCTAAGCTTCTGTTTGAGCTTGCTGCTGATTTAAAGGCAAAGCTTGGTGTTCATATTACCTTTATTAACCTTTCCGGCGGTATCGGTATTCCTTATCTTCCCGATCAAGAGCCAAACGATATTTTTGTTATCGGCGAGGGTGTAAGAAAGGCTTATGAAGAGGTGCTTACACCTGCAGGTATGGATGATGTTGCTATCTATACAGAGCTTGGCAGATATATGCTTGGTCCTTACGGCGGTCTTGTTACAAAGGCTATCAATGAAAAGCACACACATAAGGAATATATCGGTGTTGATGCCTGTGCCGTTAATTTAATGCGTCCTGCAATCTATGGTGCATATCATCACATTACAGTTCTCGGCAAGGAAAACGAGCCTTCTGATAATAAATACGATGTTACGGGCTCACTCTGCGAAAACTGCGATAAATTTGCAATTGACAGAATGCTTCCTAAGATTGAGATGGGTGACTATCTGTTTATTCACGACGCAGGTGCACACGGCTTTTCAATGGGCTATAACTATAACGGCAAGCTGAAGAGTGCAGAAATTCTTCTTAAAGAGGACGGTTCCTTCCGGCTGATCCGAAGGGCTGAAACGCCAAAGGATTATTTCAGCACATTTGACTGCTTTGATTTTTACAATGATTTAATCAGCGAATAATTTTTGAATCCCCGAAAATTTTCGGGGATTTTTCTTTACAATCACAGTTTAATGTGTTAAAATGTTATTAAATTGTTAGGGGGTCATTATATGAGCAGAAAATTGCAGGATGATAATCTTGATTTTTTATTCAAAGCAGTTTTAGCACTTGAAAACAGCGATGAGTGCTATGATTTTTTTGAGGATCTTTGTACAATTCAGGAGCTTAAGGCAATAAGCCAGCGCTTGGTGGTTGCAAAAATGCTCAGTGAAAAATGTGTTTACACTGATATTGTCAATTCAACAGGTGCATCTACCGCAACAATAAGCCGTGTAAACCGTTCTCTTCAGTATGGCTGTGACGGCTATGACAGGATTTTTGAGCGTATCAGAGCACAGGAGAAGGAAAGTGAGCTATAATACCTTTGCATTGTTTTATGACAGATTAACTGAAAATGCAGATTATAAAGTTAGAAGTGATTACATTTCTAACTTTTTTTCTCGGTATGGCAATGGCGGTAACAGAGTTCTTGATTTGGCTTGCGGAACAGGAACCCTGTGTTCTCTTTTTAATAAAAAAGGCTATAATGTCACAGGTGTTGATTTGTCACCTGATATGCTGACAGTCGCAAAAGCGAAATGCCCTGACAGTCAGTTTATCTGTGCAGATATATCTGATTTTAATGTAAATGAAAAATTTGATTTCTGTACCTGCACACTTGACAGCATTAATCATCTTGATGACATAAATGCAGTGAAAAAATGCTTTTTATCCGTTTATAACTGTCTTGATTCCGGCGGTATTTTTGTTTTTGACGTTAATACTATATATAAGCATAATGAAATTCTGGCTGAGAATACCTTTGTATTTGACGAGGATGACTTTTTTCTTAGCTGGGATAATGAAGCATTGGGAAACAACAGAGTCAGAATATTGCTTGATTTTTTCATATTTAACGGAAAAAATTATGACAGATTCAGCGAGGACTTTGTGGAAACCGCTTATTCTGTTGATGAACTGATTTCAGCCTTGAATGATTTTGAAATCATCGGAATTTATGACGAATTTTCAGAAAACGCACATAAAGCTGACAGTGAAAGAATATATTTTGTATGCAGAAGGAAATAATTCTATGGGAAAGATTGTAAGATATATAACTGAAGACGGCAGCGCATTTGTTATTGCTGCCGACACTACGGATATGGTTGGTATGGCTGAGCAGATACACAAAACATCTGCTGTTAATACCGCAGCACTCGGCAGACTTATGACAGCCGCATCTATGATGGGTGATATGCTGAAGGGCAAGGATGACAGCATCACGCTCAGAATGAACGGCGGAGGTCCTGCAGGTTCATTGATTGCTGTTTCTGACAGTGAGGGCAATGCAAGAGGTTATGTTCAGAATCCTGTTGTTGAAATCCCGTTAAATGATAAAGGCAAGCTTGATGTAAAGGGAACAGTAGGCACAAATGGTTATCTTTACGTTATGAAGGACATAGGATTAAAAGAGCCTTATGTGGGTCAGACAGAGATTATCAGCGGAGAAATTGCAGAGGATATTACAAACTACTTTGTTTCATCAGAGCAGACTCCGTCAGTATGCGCTCTCGGTGTTCTTGTTAATCCTGATTTGACTGTTGCTGCTGCAGGCGGTTTTATTATTCAGCTTCTTCCATTCTGTCCCGATGAGGTTATAAGCAAAATTGAATATGCTGTTGAAACGCTGGAGCCTGTTACAGCTATGCTCAGTAAGGGTATGACACCTGATGATATTGCAAAAGCAGCAATGAAAGGACTGGAGCTTTCCAAACTTGATGAAAGCGAAATAGAGTACAGATGCAACTGTTCAAAAGAAAAGGTTGAGTCTGCACTTATTTCGACAGGCAGGGAGTCGCTTGAGGATATGATAAGCTCGGGTGAAAACACTAAGGTCGAATGTCATTTCTGTGATAAAACCTATGAATTTACTCCTGATGATATTAAGAAACTTCTTGATTAACAGGTCGAAAAATTGCTCCCAAAAAAAGTTAAAAAAATTTGAAAAAAACTCTTGACTTTTTACTTGCATTATTGTATTATATAACACGTCGCAAGACTGCGATATGGCGATGTGGGAGCATAGCTCAGCTGG
>DKYL01000095.1:22608-22893 GCA_002493325.1 Ruminococcaceae bacterium UBA7101 | reverse complement strand
ATCAGATATCTGATGACTTTTTTGATTCTTTATTAGTTTTTAGGAAACTGTGAATTATATAAATTGTAATAAAATCCTTTTTTATTATAAAGCTCCTTATGATTTCCCTGTTCAACAATTTTCCCGTCATTCATAACAAGAATAATATCTGCATTCATAATTGTTGAGAGTCTGTGGGCAACTATAAAGGTTGTTCTGCCCTGCATAAGCCTGTTGAATGCATTTTGAATTTTAATTTCTGTTCTTGTGTCTATGGAGGAGGTTGCCTCATCCAGAATAAGCATT
>DKYL01000095.1:0-22325 GCA_002493325.1 Ruminococcaceae bacterium UBA7101 | reverse complement strand
GTTGCCTCATCCAGAATAAGCATTGGTGGCGGAGAAAGCATAAGTCGTGTAATACACAAAAGCTGCTTCTGTCCCTGTGACAGAGAGCCACCGTCTTCACCTATCACGGTATCATAACCCTTTGGCAGACGTTTAATGAATGAATGTGCGTGTGCTTTTTCAGCAGCCTCAATAACATCCTCCATACTTGCATTTGGGTCGGCAATTTTTATATTATCCAGAATAGTTCCGCTTTTTAGCCATGTGTCCTGCAAAACCATACCGATATTCTCTCTCAGTGATTTTCTTGTAATATTCTGATTATCAATGCCGTCAACATAAATATTGCCTTTTTGCGAGTCATAAAAGCGCATCAGAAGATTGATTAAAGTAGTTTTACCACAGCCTGTCGGACCTACAATTGCAACAATCATACCTTCCTTAACACTTAAATTCAGATTTTTAATAAGCTCCTTTTCTTTGCTGTAAGAAAAATCCACATTGCTGATTTCAATATTGCCCTTTGGATGAATAAGTTCCCCTGCATCCTCAGCATCAGGCTTTATACTCTCTTCATCAATAAAATCAAGGACTCTGCCTGCACAGGCAAGTGCATTCTGAAGCTCTGTCACAACGCTGCTGATTTCGTTAAACGGCTTTGTATACTGATTGGCATAGGAAAGAAAGCAGGACAAAATACCAACTGTGATGTTGCCTTTAATTGCCATAATGGCGCCGAACAGTGCAACCGCTGCATAAACTATACTGTTTACAAATCTTGTGGCAGGATTTGTTATGGATGAGAAAAAGGTTGCTTTTAAGGAATAATCTGTAAGACGTTCATTTATATCATCAAATTTTTCAAGGTTTTCTTTATCCATTCCATAAGCATCCGCTACCTTCTGATTAGAAATCATTTCATCAATAAATGCGGTCTGCTCTCCCCTTGTTTTGGACTGGAGCGAAAACATCTTATAAGTTCTTTTGGCAATAAATCTTGCAATAAAGAAGGATAAAGGTGTAACTACAACCACTACAAGTGTTATCCACACATTGATTGACAGCATAAAACAGAGAGTACCGATTATAGTTACAATACCTGTGAAAAACTGTGTAAAGCCCATTAAAAGACCGTCAGCAAGCTGATCAACATCGGATATTACACGGCTGACAACATCACCGTTTGAATGGCTGTCAAGATAAGAGCACGGCAGCTTTTCAATTTTTTCAAAAGCACGCTGACGCAAATCACGTGACACGTTGTATGTGATTTTATTGTTGCATACATTCATAAACCACTGAACAGCAGCAGTTATACCTATTATAATACCAAGCTTAATGAGAATTGAAACTATCTTTTCAAAATCAACATTATCCTTGCCGACAATGCAGTCAATTGCATTACCGACAAGTATCGGTGCATAAAGAGTAAGTGCCACACTTATGAGAGCAAAAAGCATCGACAGCAAAAGAAAGTATTTATATTTGTCAATATAGGAAAGCACTCTTTTCAAGGTTTCTTTACTATTCATTATACAGCCTCCTTTCCGAACTGAGAGGTGTAAATTTCACGGTAAACCTCGCAATTTTCAAGAAGCTGATTATGTGTTCCGAAGCCGACACACTCGCCGTCATCAAGCACTAAAATATTGTCTGCACTGATAACAGACGATGCACGCTGTGAAACAATAAACACAGTCGGATTATACGAAAGATTATATATTTCATCCCTGAGCTTTGCCTCGGTTGCATAATCAAGTGCCGAGGAGGAATCATCAAGTATCAGAATTTCAGGCTGACGAACGATTGCACGGGCAACAGACAAGCGCTGCTTCTGACCGCCCGACAAATTAGAGCCGTTCTGCTCAATCTCAAAATCCAGTCCACCCTTATCTGCAATAACATCATAAATCTGTGCAACCTTCAATGCAGAAATGATTTCCTCATCGGTCGCATCCCTTTTACCCCATTTCATATTATCGCGTACAGTACCTTTAAACAGCACAGCCTTTTGGTGAACGAAGCCTATTTTTTCACGCAGCTTATCTGCATCCAGTGATTTAACATCAGAACCGCCTACAAAAACCGTTCCTGCAGTTGCATCATAAAAATGAGGGATTAAGGAAACAAGACTTGATTTTCCCGAGCCTGTGCCTCCGATAATACCAACAACATCTCCCCTGTTTGCCTTAAATGAAATATTGTTCAGTGAATGGGCAGATGCATTTTTATAGGTCAATGAAACATGATCAAACTCTATATAAGAATTTGATTTTTTATTGTTATCAGTCTTTTCAAGGGTATTTTCCTGTTCAAGAACAGAACTTATTCTGTCAGCAGAAGCAAATGCTTTTGTAACTGAAACAATTAAATTAGCAAGCTTAATAAGTTCAACAAGTATCTGGCTCATATAATTATAAAGCGCAACCACCTGCCCCTGAGTCAGATCGCCGACGTCAACACGAAGGGCACCTGTATAAACAAGCACAACAATTGCAATGTTGATAATTACATAAGTGACCGGATTAAGAAGTGCCGATATTCTGCCTACTGCCTTTTGAAGAACAGACAAAGCAGTGTTCCTTTTCCTGAATTCCTCAACCTCATTTTCTTCATTTGTAAATGCTCTTATAACCCTTGCACCGGTGAGATTTTCACGTGTAATCAGTGTTACACCGTCAAGACCGTTCTGCACATCACGGTACTTAGGTATTGTAATTCGCATAATACCGAAAACAACAATGGAGAGCAGCAGAATAGCAACAGCAAATATAAGTGCACATTTTACATCAATTGTGAAAGCCATTACCATTGCGCCGATAACAATGAATGGTGAACGCAGAAACAGTCTTAAAACAAGATTCACACCATTCTGCACCTGATTAACATCATTTGTCATTCTTGTTATCAGTGTTGATGTGCCGATATTGTCAAGCTCATTAAAGGAAAGTGATTGTATTTTTTCATACAGAGAGTGCCTCAGCTTCATACCAAAGCCTGTTGCGGCTCTTGCTGCAAAATATTGTGCTGTAATAGCGGCAACCATTCCCACAAGCGCAAGCACGGCAAGAACACCCGACCTGCCAATGATAAATTTGGTGTCACCGCCTGCAATACCTACATCAATAATTGACGCTATAACAAGCGGAACAATCAGTTCAAAGCTTGCTTCAAGAAGCTTAAACAGCGGTGCAAGTATTGACTGTGCAATATAACCTTTTAAATAAATAAGTAATCTTTTCAAAATTTCACCTTTATCAAGTTTTTAACTATTATAAGATTATTGGCACAATCTGTCAATAATATAAAAATTTTTTAAATTACCCCTTTAAATTGCAAATTAATAGGTGTATAATGGACAAAAAAATTCAAGAAGGTGCTTTAAAATGGAAAAGAAACCTGTTACGGCAATCATTGTTGGTGCCGGTCACAGAGCCTTGGTTTACAGTGAGCTGGCAAAAACGAATCCGGAAGAGTTAAAAATTGTCGGTGTCGCAGATCCGAATCCTGTCAGAAGAAAACATTGCATGGAATATTTCGGCTTTGGCGAAGATATGTGCTTTGAATCAGCACAGGAGCTTGCTGAAAAAGGAAAGCTTGCAGACACTGTTATTAACGGCACAATGGACGAACAGCATATTGAAACTGCTATTCCTCTTTTGAATGCAGGCTATGATATGCTGCTTGAAAAACCCTTTGCAGTTAATGAAAAGGAAATGCGTGAGCTTGTTGAATGTGCTAAAAAGAACAACTCCAAGGTTATGATTTGTCATGTACTCCGCTACACTCCTTTCTACTATTCCATTAAAGAAAGAATCGCGAACGGAGAAATCGGTGACATTATTAACATCCAAACAACAGAGCACGTTTCATATCACCACTTGTCAACATCATATGTCAGAGGAAAGTGGGCTAATTCCGACAAGTGCCACACAACAATGCTGCTTGCAAAGTGCTGCCACGATATCGATCTTATGATGTGGTTTATGAGTGAAACAAAGCCTGTTAAAATAAGCTCTTTCGGCAGTAAATACCAATTCAAGCCAGAGAATGCACCAGATGGTGCAGGAACAATCTGTATGCTTGACTGCCCACACGTTGATACCTGTGATTTTTCTACCAAAAGATTATATATTGATCATCCTGACAGATGGGCATTCTATGTTTGGGATGCACTTGAGGCCATACCAAATCCTACTATTGAGGATAAAATTGCACTTATGAAGAGTGACAGCCCATATGCAAGATGTATGTACAAATGTGATAACAATGTTGTTGACCATCAGTCCGTGCTTGTTAACTTTGCAAACG
Organism: Ruminococcaceae bacterium UBA7101; assembly: GCA_002493325.1. Lineage (GTDB taxonomy): Bacteria > Bacillota > Clostridia > Oscillospirales > Acutalibacteraceae > Eubacterium_R. The sequence goes on along the minus strand of DKYL01000095.1, from coordinate 18,035 downwards.
GTGCAACAGGCACACACAATATGGTTGGCGGCTCATCACAGTCATTGAGGAAAATACATATTATCGGCACCAAGGGCGAAATTTACGGCAACTTTGAAGAATCAAAATTCTTCGTTTCCAAAATCAATCCGTCACCCGACGCACATAACGGTGAATGTGACATTGAAGAGGTTGACCTGAATGTAAGCGGTGATATGGTCGGTGCATACGGCGGTCACGGCGGCGGTGATGAAAGACTTACAGCCGACTTTGTAAAATTCATCCGCGGTGAAAAGCCGAGCCTTGCCTGCACATCCATTTTTGACAGCGTTGCAGGTCACCTCTGCGTTTACCTTGCTGATGAATCCAGAGAAAACGGCGGTATGCCTATCGACGTTAAAATGTAATAAGCATCAAAAAAGCGGAGTGAAAAACACTCCGCTTTTTGTTATCTGTTATCAATATAGTTATCAGCATCAATGTGGTGTAAACTGCCCTTTCCCTCATCCAAAGCACTTAATCTATATTCGATTTGATACTGTACATTTTCATCTGCTATCAACTTGTCATAAGTGCTTTTATCACACTTCATTTTAACAAATTTCTGTGTATCAGTTTCATTAATCAAAGTAATAAAGTATTCCCCGTCAACAATATCCTTTGCATAAATGCTTGCAGATGCAGCAATCTGTTCAAAGGAATTATGAATAGTGTAGGACTTAAATAAATTAAAGATAACAATTGCAATTAAAACAACGGATTGCAATACTGCAAAAAGCTTTTTATTCTTAACTTTATTTGCTGCATTCTTAATTAAAATAACTCCGCATACAACAATTGCAACATTAAAAACGATCAAACAAACTTCAGCAATATTAAAAGCAGTATCATTAAAAGTCATCCAAGCATACTGAACAAAATAAAAATCCAGACAAAATAATATAATTGATATTATAAATAAAATAATTGCAGTAATCATAATTGTTCCTCCAAACAATATAAGGTTAATTATAAACCTGTAATTTATCTATGTCAATAATTTATTTTATCACTTTAATATTCTAAAGTGTAGAATTTTGCTTTGAAAGTTACACTTCCGTCCAGCTTGGAATATTCACCGTAATGATGAAATTTAAGACCAAGCTTTTCCATAACCTTGCCTGAACGCGGATTATCAACGGCGTGATCACTGCATATTTTGTTAACGCCCAGTTCATTATGAGCATAGTCAACAATTGCCCTCATAGCTTCTGTGCAATAGCCCTTGTGCCAGTAATCATAATGAAAATTGTAGCCGATTCCCCAATAACCGTCCATAAATTTATTAGGACCTATGCCGCCTGTTCCTATTAACCTGTTTTCACTTTTTAACACGAATGCCCAGTTCCATTCTTCTTCATCAACAAGGGTTGTTTTAATCCAGTCAATAGTCTGCTGAATATCTGTAAATGTAGGATAGCACATATATCTCGCAACACGCTCGTCACTGTTCCAACTGAAGCAAGCTTTGGCATCATCAAGCGTTATAGGTCTTAAAATCAATCTTTCTGTTTCCAATATCGGTTCTTTACTCATATCAATCACCTTTTCTCAATCTTAATTTTTTCTGAAAATGTCGAGCATATGGAAGGATAACCCTGCCATATCGGATCTTTCACAAATGGATAGCAGATATTTCATATACATTGAAAACTCTTTATCTGTAAAATCATTAATGCTGCTAATCATATAGGTAACTAAATCCGTGCTCACATAATGCAGTCTTTTCACATTGAAAGATTGCATTAATCGGTCAATGTCTTCCTTTCGGTATAATTCAAACACATCTGACGGCTTTGACAATGTATGAAAGCTTTTGTCAATCATCCCTTTTTCGTAATATTCAATGAAATTTCTTTTTCCAAATGCGTTAAGAACTGTAGTATCACTATTGCAATATGCTGAAAAGACTATGCCTTTTTTCTTTACAACTCTCAGTGCTTCACTGATTGCACTGTGCTTATCTTTATCATTAAACAGATGATACATAGGTCCTAACAAAAGAACAATATCAAAACTTTCATTCTTTAAAAAATCAAGGTTACAGGCATTGCCCTCGTAAATGGTGATACGATGATTGCATTTCACTTTTGTTTTCATAATCTCAATGTTATGGGGGACGAATTCAACCGCTGTAATATCATAACCTTTTTCTGCCAAAGCAATTGAATATCTGCCTGTGCCTGCACCGATTTCTAAAATTTTAGCATTTGGTGACAGATACCTGAGGATATAATTCATCGTTATTAAAAATTCCGGTAAGTGCTTTTTATCGGTCAATCTGCCATCTTCATCATAATTGTTATAGAATTCTTTAATATAATCCATATCATTCTATCCTCTTCTCATATTCAATGATTGTCATACGCTTATTGATTTTCTTTTCATTGCCGATTGAGATGTAACCCATTTTTTCATAAAGGTGACAGTTATTTTTTTCTTCTTTGATTGTATTGAGCCACCATCGTTTATTACTGGGGAAAAGATTTTCAGCAATCTTAATTGCCTGCTGTGCAATGCCTCTGTTCTGATATTCCTTAAGAACAAATAATCTTGCAAGCTTTACAGTGTCATTGCTGACAGCTATCCAGATTTCTCCCACAGCAATTCCGTCAAACGTAATCCAATACATATATAAATCGGGATGATTATAAAAATCGTTAAATCTTTTAAAGCTTTCAAATATAGGATTTATTCTGTCAAGGTATTTCAGAAATGTGGGCAGAAAGCCTTTGCGGTGCATTCTGTATGCTTTTTTCAGTTCGTTCTGCCTGATAGAATTAAGCTTTACCATATACTATAACCTCCCGTAAAAAAATAACTGCTGATGAACCTTGTGTTCATCAGCAGTTTAATAATAGATATAATAATGCAAAAACTCTAACTGCTATGAACACAACCCAAATAAGCCCATGCATACCACATAGGAGCAAATGAGTTATGAAGTTTAGCAGTGAAATTAAACATAACAATTACCTCTTTCTGCCATAATAGCACAACAAAAATAAAATGTCAAATAAAATTTTATAAAATTGTTCCGCCGCCAAGGACGGTGTCACCGTCATAAAGAACGGCAGCCTGACCTCTTGTGATTGCACGCTGAGGCGCATCAAAAACAATTTTAACATTACCATTATCAAGCATATAAGCTGTTGCAGGCTGTTCCTTCATATTATAGCGCACACGAACCGAGCATTTTATTTCCTTTTGGGGATTTGGTATCAGCCAGTTGAAATCAGCTGCAATCAGTTCGGCTGAAAAAAGCTCTTCATTGGTGCAGAGTGTTACCGTGTTATCCTTAACATTTTTATCTGCAACATACATCGGCTTGCCGAATGCAACGCCAAGCCCTTTACGCTGACCGTTTGTATATCTGATAATTCCCTGGTGCTCACCCAGCACATTGCCGTTTATATCAATAAAATTACCCTTAGGATAGGTTTTGCCCAAATAGCCCTCAATAAATTTGGCATAGTCACCGTCAGGCACAAAGCAAATGTCCTGACTGTCCTTTTTACGTGCATTTAAAAAATTATGATTTTCGGCAATTTCTCTGATTTCCGTTTTAGAATAAGTACCAAGCGGAAGCTGAATATGTGCAAGCTGATTTTGTGTTAAAGAGTAAAGAACGTAGCTTTGATCCTTCGCCGCATCAACACCCTTTTTCAGATAAAACCAACCGTTCTGCTTCTCTACCCTTGCATAATGACCTGTTACGACATAGTCAAAACCAAGCTCCTGCATTTTTTGGAAGAGCCTTTTGAATTTTAAATGTCTGTTGCAGTCAATACAAGGGTTTGGTGTTCCGCCGTTTTCATAGGTAGCAATGAATTTATCAATGACCTTTTCCTTAAATTCATCCTTAAAATTAAAAACATAATAAGGCATTGAAAGCCTGTTCGCTACAGAGCGTGCATCCTCGATATCATCAAGAGAACAGCAGGTCTTTTCGCCGCTTTCCATAATATCATCATTGTCATAAAGCTTCATTGTAGCGCCGATACAATCAAAGCCCTTGTCTTTCATCAAAAAAGCGGCAACGCTGGAATCAACGCCACCGCTCATTGCGATAATTGCCTTTTTACTCATAAATTAACCAAGCCTTATCATTTCATCAATACATCTTTTGGCACCCTTGTAGGTTTCTTCATCAAGTTCAATTTCTTCACCGAAGGTGCCCTTGCAGCAATTAAGTACATCCACAAGCGTTGTTGCCTTCATATTATCGCAAATGCAGTGTTTTGAAAGCGGATAGAATTTTTTATCTGTGCACTCAAGCTGAAGATGTGTAACGATACTGTTTTCAGTACCCACAATAAATTCCTCGGCACTGCTTTTTCTTGCATAGTCCATAATACCTGTAGTTGAGCCAACATAATCCGCAAGTGCAACAACCTCAGGTGTACATTCAGGATGAACTAAAAACTCAGCATTCGGATGAAGAGCCTTTGCCTTTTCAACATCCTTGGCAGTCATTTTTGCGTGAGTCGGACATCCTCCATTCAAAAGCTTGAAATTCTTTTCAGGAAGCTGTTTGGAAATCCAGTCACCTAAATTGCAATCAGGGATAAACAGAATGTTATCATTGTCAAGCTTTTTGCAGATTTCAAGTGCTGATGACGAGGTAACACAAACATCACAAATTGTTTTCAGCTCGCTTGTGGTGTTGATGTACGCCACAACAGTATAATCAGGATACTGCTCCTTAACCTGAGCAATAACCTCCTTATCCATCATTTCAGCCATAGGACAGCCTGCTGATGGATTTGACAAAATAACCTTTTTGTCCGGTGAAAGAATTTTAACGGTTTCAGCCATAAAGCGGACACCGCACATAATAACAATTTTATTCTGCACCTGTGAAGCCTTGACAGAAAGTGCAAAGCTGTCACCCGTAAAATCAGCAACCTCCAATATTTCAGGTGACTGATAGCAGTGTGCCAAAATACAAATATCTTTTTCCTTTTTTAATTCTAAAATCTGATTTTGAATATCCTTAATGCTCATTCATACTCTCCGCAGCAATAAAATCACCCAAAAAATGAGTTAAATTCAAATGCTTTTCTACATTTTATTTAATACAGCTTTATTTTATCATATTTTAAAAATTTGTAAAGTATTTGATTATTATATTATGAGAAAAGAGGTGTTGAAAGATATCTGTCACCTGTATCAGGTAAAAGTGCAACAATCGTTTTGCCTTCATTTTCAGGTCGTTTCGCAAGCACCTTTGCTGCCTGAAGCGCTGCACCGCTTGAGATACCAACCAGCACACCCTCCTGCTTTGCAAAAGCCCTGCCGGCTTTAAAAGCATCCTCATTATCAACTGTTATAATTTCATCATAAATTGACGTGTCAAGCGTATCAGGTACAAAGCCTGCACCGATTCCCTGAATTTTATGAGGTCCTGCCTCACCCTTTGAAAGAACAGGGGATGATGACGGCTCCACTGCAACAATTTTTACATTCGGATTTTTCTCCTTGAGATAAGCTCCTGTACCCGAAAGTGTTCCGCCGGTACCGACACCGGCAACAAAAATATCAACCTTGCCCTCAGTATCCTCCCAGATTTCAGGACCTGTTGTTGCCTTGTGTGCTGCAGGATTAACAGGGTTTGTGAACTGCCCTGCAATAAACGAATTCGGAATTTCCGCTGCGAGCTCTTCAGCCTTTTCGATTGCACCTTTCATTCCCTTTGCACCGTCAGTCAAAACAAGCTCAGCACCATAAGCTTTCATAAGATTGCGGCGCTCTACGCTCATGGTTTCAGGCATAGATATAATAATTCTGTAGCCCTTAACCGCTGCAATTGAAGAAAGACCGATGCCTGTATTACCGCTGGTCGGTTCAATAATGACAGAGCCCTCTTTAAGCACACCCCGTTCTTCGGCATCCTCAATAATAGCCTTGGCTATTCTGTCTTTGACAGAGCCGGCAGGATTAAAGTACTCAAGCTTAACAAGCACCTTAGCCTTTAAGTTATTTTCTTTTACAAAATGATTTGCCTCAACAAGCGGGGTGTTCCCCACAAGCTCTACTGCAGATTTATAGACAGACATTAAAATTCCTCCTTAATCAATTGACTTAAACGCATTGTCTAAGTCTTCAATAATATCATCAATATGCTCTGTACCGATTGAAAGCCTGATTGTATTCGGTTTTATATTCTGTTCTGCAAGCTCAGCAGCATTAAGCTGACTGTGCGTTGTTGTTGCAGGATGAATAACAAGTGATTTGACATCTGCGACATTGGCAAGAATTGAAAAAATTTCAAGACTGTCAATAAACTTTTTCGCCTCAGCCTCGCCGCCCTTTATCTCAAAGGTAAAAATTGAGCCGGCACCCTTCGGGAAATATTTATTATACAATTTTTTGTAGCGTGCGTCAACGCTTGGATGGTTAACCTTTTCCACAAGCGGATGATGAATAAGGTAACCAATCACCTTTAGTGTATTTTCCACGTGACGTTCTACACGCAGAGAAAGCGTTTCAAGTCCCTGCAAAAGCAAAAAAGCATTGAATGGTGAAATTGCCGCACCTGTATCACGCAAAAGGATGGCACGGATATAGGTTACAAATGCTGCATGACCTGCGGCATCCACAAAGCTTACACCGTGGTAGCTGTCATTAGGATCGGCAATCTGTGGGAATTTGCCGCTTGCTCTCCAGTCGAAATTACCGCTGTCAACAATTACTCCGCCGAGAGTCGTTCCGTGACCCCCAATGAATTTGGTAGCGGAATGCACTACAATATCGACACCATACTCAATTGGTCTGATAAGATAAGGCGTTGCAAAGGTTGAGTCAACAACAAGGGGAATATTGTGTCTGTGGGCAATCTCTGCAAGCTTTTCAATGTCAACCAAATTTGAGTTTGGATTGCCAAGCGTTTCAAAGAAAATGGCTTTTGTATTATCCTGAATTGCATTTTCAAAATTAGATAAATCATCAGGATCCACAAATGTTACTGCAACACCTGAATTTTTTATTGTATGAGCAAGGTAATTATAAGTACCGCCGTAGATAGTTTTGGCAGAAACAATGTGATCACCTGCAGTTGCCAAAGCCTGAAAGGTATATGCAAGTGCTGCTGCACCTGATGCAGTTGCAAGTGCTGCCACACCGCCCTCTAATGCGGCAATTCTTTTTTCAAGCACATCCTGTGTTGAATTGGTGAGTCTTCCGTATATATTGCCAGCATCTGTTAAATTAAATCTTGCGGCAGCATGGTCACTATCCCTGAAAACGTATGATGTTGTTTGATAAATCGGAACTGCCCTTGCATCGGTAGCAGGATCAGGCTGCTCCTGACCAACGTGAAGCTGAAGTGTTTCAAACCTGTATTTTTTGTTACGCATTTATTAATCCTCCAATACCTATCGTATTACTATGTTTTTGTTGCATATACAATAACATAAATCACCTACCTTGTCAATAGGTTTTTAGGAAATTATAAAAGAATTCAGAGAGAAACTATTCCTCTCTGAATTCTTCTAAAAAGCTATGCTCAACACCTTTTTGCTTATATGCAATGAATGTATCAAGCTTAACATTATGAATGGATTTGAAAATATTGTGTTCAATATCAGGATTGATTTTTTTCAAATCAGCAATTAAACGCTTTATTTCCTGTCTTTTGGAGTCACCTATGCCATCAGCACTGTGGCTGTATTCATCAACAAAACGGCAGGCACACTGAATAAAGGTTAAGCCGTTATGCGCTTTCCATTTCAAAATGGCATTTTCATTAACGCAGTAAAGGGGTCTTATCAGCTCCATACCCTCAAAATTTGTACTTTTCAGCTTTGGCAGCATTGCCTGAAGCTGTGAGCCGTAGAACATACCCATTAATGTGGTTTCAATAACATCACTCAGATGGTGACCGAGAGCAATTTTATTGCAGCCAAGCTCCTTTGCCTTTGCATAAAGATGTCCCCTTCTCATTCGTGCACAAAGATAGCAGGGTGAGCCTGATACGGAAGCGGTGATATCAAATATATCAGACTCAAAAAATGTAACGGGTATATCAAGCATGGAGCAGTTTTTTTCTATCTGCTGTCTGTTAACAGCATTGTATCCCGGATCCATACATATAAATACAAGCTCAAAATCAGTTTTACTTATTCTTTGCAGATGCTTCATACACATTGCAAGGAGCACCGAATCCTTACCGCCGCTGATGCATACTGCTATTCTGTCGCCCTCCTGCACAAGCTCATAATTCTGACAGGCTTCCACAAAAGGATTCCATATTTCTTTTCGGTATGTTTTTATAATACTGCGCTCAACTGTTTGAGCAAATGTCAATTCTCTCGCCATAATGTCACCCAAGTGGCATTATACAACAAACAGACCTATTTAGCAATAAAATAAAATTCAACAGTACCGTTTTCATTTTTAAAGCCATATTTATATCTGTGCAGCTCGAATATTTCTTTTGAAATCGGCAGACCCATTCCTGTTGATTTTCCGCTTCGAGCTTCATCGCTGACATACAGCATATCCCAGACCTTTTTATCTATCACTCCGTCAAATCGGTTGATTACAGAAAGCTTATATTTCTTCTTTTTAAACTTAGTAAGAATAACACTGACTATGCTGTCCGACGGAGAAAACTTAACAGCATTTGACAAAAGATTTCCGACAGCAAGCGAAATAAGCTCATCATTACAATTAATATCTGCATCTATTAATTCAATATTGAATGTAATATTTTTAACCTTTGCAGCACTGCTGTATTTTTCAAGCTCATTCTCAACAAGCTGTCTTAGATTGCTGTCTGCTTTTTCAACACGATTTATCGTTGACAGCTTATTATAGCGCAAAAGATTGTTAAGCAGTGTATTCATCCTCAGAGCCTCTTTATAGGTTTCATTAACATATTCAGCAGTTTTACTTTCATCCACACCCTCAAGAATAAATTCGCACTTGTTTTCAATGACTGCAAGGGGCGTTTTCAGCTCATGGGCAGCAGCATTTGAGAACACATATTTCGCGTTGTTAAGCCTGTTGCGCTTAATATAAACATTGAGCACAGCTAATGCAATCGCCGTAACGGTTACATATAACAAAGTTATGTTACCAAGACTGTTTGTAAACCTGAAGTCCTGCAAGGTATAGCGAGCAGAATCTATATAGGATACCGACAATACGGAATAAACCTCCGAGCCTATATAAAGTTCATTGCAGCGGGAATAGTTTGCAAGACCTATGCCACCCAAATCATCGCCATTTTCGTCAAGATATGCCTGTGGTATTCCGTCAGCAATCTGCTTATCAATAAATTCATAATCCTTATTATTATCATCAACCAGATTTAGACTGATACTATAATCCACAATAACATTCGGCGTTTCATCTGAAAAATTGAGTCTGTATTCTTTATTTTTCTGTACATCAACATATTCAAGATAAACAGGAGTAACAATCGGATTATCTCGATTTTCCGAAATACAGGCAAATTTTTTAATATAACCGCCGTACCGCTCACGCTGCACAATAAATTCCTTCTGTTCCTCAGTCAGATAATTATCAAGGTTGCAGAGATAAGAAATATTCGGAGCAATATATTTATTGCCATAAGAATAGGTCGAAAATTCAAGTGTGGTGCCTGTGCGTGCAACTTCGTTGCCATTGCTGTCATAAACCACTACACGATGAGGATAACTGATATTGTAATCGTAGTCATTCAAAAATTCCTCTACACAGCGCCATTCTCTATAATCCTCCGACTCCGAATCGTAGGTTAAAGCTCCCGCCTGGTAAATCTGAAAATCAAGTTCGGATGTAACTGTTCTATAATCCTCTTCAATACTTTCTTTAACATTATTATAAGTCATACTTACTGTTGCGGAATAAAAAATCAGCACAGCCGCCAAAACAATCAGATTTAGTTTAATCGTTTTTTTCATCATTACACCTCCTGAAAGGAATAACCTATATTAACCACTGTTCTGATAAGGGATGATTTTTCTCCAAGAGCCTTTCTGAGGTTTTTGATGTGTGTATCAACAACTCTTGTGTCACCGTCAAAATCATACCCCCAAAGATGAGTCAGAATTAACTCACGGTTCAGAACAATATTTTTGTTTTCCATCAGATACCACAGAAGATTGAAATCCTTGCCCGAAAGAGGAATTTCATTATCATCAATATATACCTTGTAGGTGTTAAAATCCAGACGAATGCCTGATATTGTAAGGCTGTTGTCGCTGTCAATTCTCTTTGAGCGTTTTATCAGATTCATACATTTTTCATATAAGACTGACAGCGGAAACGGCTTAACAATATAGTCGTCACATCCGCATTTAAAACCATTAAGATAATCCCTCTCCTGTGCCATAGCAGTTAAGAACAGAATCGGTACAGTTTTATTACGTCTTCTGATAATCTTACATACCTCCATACCGTTCATGACCGGCATCATAATATCAAGAATAATCAGATCGGGGTCATTGTCATAAAATCTGTCAACTGCTTCACTGCCGTTTCTTGCAGGCAGAACCTCCAGATCTTTGGCACTCAGATAGTCAACTATTGTTTTTCTGAGCTGATCATCGTCTTCAGCAAATAAGATGGAAAACATATTCACCACTTCCTTTCGACATCAATATATAATGCCTGTGTGTTAATCGTGTGTCAGTTATATAATAAAATTCGGGATACCCTAAAATTAATTTATATAGGGTATCCCTTAACCATAATAATTATTTTATTACCTTGATAAATGAACCATAAATATTTTTAATATCATCACTATTGAAAGAAACAGGATGATTTGACAGACGATTGACGTTTACACCATTTACAGTTTCGTCAAACTGCTCTGCGGTCATTGTCAAATCATCAAGCAGACCGAGATTAGACAAAAGCTCCTCTAATCTTTCAGGTGTATAGCCTGAAACAATTTCAGTTTCGGCAAGAAGAAGCTCAAGCGCAATATCATCACTGTTCTGCTCAAGCATATATTTCCAGATATACACAAGACAGACAGCCACAGCCTGTCCGTGATAAAAGCCCTTCAGCTTATGCAGCTTATAGCTGAAGGCATGGCAGGCAGTAGTCTGCGCAATATTTATGGCTCTGCCTGCAAGCTCGCTGCATTTCATCATAGGCTCATAAGCACTTTTGTCATCAGCAAGATAATTTTCAAAATGCTCATTGAAAAGTGAAAGTGCTTCTGCAGAATAATCACGGCTTTCATCCGTTGCATCCTTTGACCAGTAAGCCTCAACAGCGTGCGTGAAAGCATCAAGAGCTGTTACAACTCTTTGAATATACGGCAGGCTTTCAAGCGTGGTATAATCAAAGATCTGATAATCGGGGATAATATCCCAGCTGCGCACAGAGTCCTTGTCGCCATTATTATAGAGCACGGAAAAGCGTGTTACCTCTGCACCGGTTCCTGCTGTTGTGGGGACAGCAAGAATTTCAACATCACTTTCAGCAAAAAGCTTAATTGCCTTGGCAACGTCAATCGCACTGCCGCCGCCCACAGCCACAATAAAATCACAGTTATTCTGCTTAAAAACCTCAACACCGTTTTTAACGGAGGATACCTCAGGACAAGGCTCAAAATCGGTAAATGGCACAGAGTCGGCACCGAACTCATCAAGCGCCTTTCTGTAACCGTACCGATCATAATCTGCACTGCATACAAAGAGTATTTTATTTGGATTAATGTTTTTTATCAACGCTATAAATTCGCTTATAAACTTTTCATTATTATAATTCATCATATCACTTCACAATTCTGCAACCCTTAGAAACAGGGGAGGTAACTGCAATATCCTTTGCAAGAGGTTTTAGCTCAAGAGCACATTTTTCAGCACTGTCTTTATTGTCGAATATACCGAAAACAGTAGGACCGCTGCCGCTCATACAAACACCCAGAGCAGCGTTTGCCCGCATAATGTCTTTAATCTCAACCTTATTTTCAACCGCAATAAACTGTTCAAAAACATTCTCCATTTTTGAACAGATTTCCTTTAAATCCCTGCCCTGCATTGCATAGAGCATACCAAGCTTGTCGGGCGTATGCACCTTGCCGCATTCATCAAACTGTTTGTAAGCAGATGCAGTATTAACAGAGCAATCGGGCTTTGCAATCACAATATAGCATTTTTTTAGCGGTTTAACCTTATTCAGCACATCACCGATACCCTGTGCAAGCAGTGTGCCGCCCTTAATACAGAATGGTACATCGGCACCGATTTTAACTCCGATAGCACAAAGCTCGTCATCGGACAAGCCTGCACCTGTCAGCTCATTAAGTGCCACAAGCACACCTGCTCCGTCAGCACTGCCGCCAGCCATACCGGCAGCGTGTGGTATTCTTTTAACTATATCTATATTGACACCCTTATTTTTGATTTTGGTACTGTCGAAAAAGGCAGCCGCTGCCTTATAGGCAATATTATGCTCATCAAGGGGTATATCATCAATATTACAGGTAATGGTTATTTTTTTTGACTTGGTTGCAGTGACAGTTACAGTATCGTAAATACCGATGCTCTGCATGATCATAAAAAGATCATGATAACCGTCGGTTCTTCTGTAAATAATATCAAGCATCAGATTTATTTTAGCATATGCTTTAACCTTAATTTCCATTATCTGCTCCAATTTCTTTTATAAATTCACCTATTCGGCTGATAGCTTCCTTGATATTTTCAATCGAATAGCAATAGGATACACGTATAAAGCCCTCACCGCAGTCACCAAACGCATTGCCCGGCACAACTGCAACCTTTTTGGACATAATCAGCTTTTCGCAAAATTCCTCTGAGCCTAAGCCCGTTGACTTGATGCAAGGGAAGACATAGAAAGCACCCTCAGGCTCAAAACAATCAAGACCGATTTCTCTGAAAGCATTAACAGTAAAGCGACGTCGCATATCATAGTCGGTAATCATACGCTCAATATCCTCATCACCGTTTCTGAGCGCATCAATTGCCGCCCACTGTGAGTTGGTTGGAGCAGACATTATCGCAAACTGATGAAGCTTTGTCATCTGCTCAATAATCGGCTTAGGTCCCACAGCATATCCCAGACGCCATCCTGTCATGGAATAGTTTTTTGAAAAACCATTGATTACAATTGTACGCTCCTTCATATCTGATATTGAAGCGATAGAAATATGGTTCTGATCCCCATAGGTGAGCTCTGCATAAATCTCATCCGACAAAACAAGAAGGTTATACTTTTTAATAACTCGTGCAATTGCCACAAGATCATCCTTACGCATTACTGCACCTGTTGGATTATTGGGATACGGCAAAACAAGAAGCTTTGTTTTATCGGTAATTGCTGCTTCTAAATCTTCGGCAGTCAATTTAAAATTGTTTTCATTTTTTGTAACAAGAGGAACTGTAACACCGCCGCAGGTTTCAACAATAGGTCGGTAACAGACAAATGAAGGCTCTACAACAAGCACCTCATCACCATCTGAAATCAATGAACGGATGCACATATCAATGCCCTCAGAGCCGCCTACTGTTACCATAACCTCACTCTTGTAATCATAATCAACCTTATATTTTCTTGAAAAGAAGTTAGCTATTTCACGCCTTAATTCAATAAGACCGGCATTTGCCGTATATCTTGTTGCACCCTTTTCAAGATATTTTATACCCGTCTGACGTATATGCCAGGGAGTTAAAAAATCAGGCTCGCCGACACCGAGAGAAATAACATCATCCATTTCTTCTGCAATAGAGAAGAACTTTCTGATTCCGCTTGGCTTAACGTCAACAACCTTTTTATTTAAAAATTCGCTGTAATTAATCAAAAGGAAATGTTCCCCCTATCGTCTTTTTGTTTTTCAGCAAAGGGAATGCCCTGCTCCTTGAATTTTTTCAAAATGAAATGGGTTGCTGTTGACATAACATCATCCATAGGTGAAAGACGCTTTGCAACAAACATTGCAACCTCCTGAAACGATTTATCAGTTACAGTACACGCAAGGTCAAAGCCGCCGCTCATAAGATAAACACTTTCAACCTCATCAAGCTGTGCAATACGCTTTGCAATATCATCAAAACCGTGATTTGACTTGGGCTGCACCTTAATTTCGATAAGTGCAGTTACCGTCTGTGCATCGGTTTTATCCTTATCAATAATAGCACGGTAGCCTTTAATAACACCGCACTGTTCATATTCTTTAATCTGTTTGTTAACCGATTCCTCGCTGATACCCAGCATTACCGCCATTTCAGCGTTGGTTAATCTTGGATTTTTCTCTATAAGTCCTAAAAGCTTGTCCATTCAAACACCTCATTAAATTTTTATTAATATCGGATTATGTTCTTTAAAAATTGTTACACTGTCGAAGCCTGCCGCTCGTGCAAGACCGTAACCTGTTTCAATACCTCTGAGCACCTTATCTGCATAATGTGAATCACTGCCAACAGTAATATATTTACCGCCCAGTTCCTTAAATCTTTTAACATAGCTTACATTCGGCAATGTATCCTTCATTTCCATAAAAAGACCTGATGTATTGATTTCAAGGGCTTTGTCATTTTTTATCAGAGCTTCAAAAATACTGTCAATAACTTCATCAAAGCGTGACAAATCAACATTTATCTTGTCCCTTGCAATGATATAACGCAAAGGATATGTTAAATGTGCCAGTGAATCAAAAGTTCCCCACTCGCTGAGCTCCAGCAAGCCGTCAAAATATCTGCCGAGAAGCTCATAAACATCATAATCCTTGTAATTGAGAAAATAGAAATCCTCCATATTTTCAAGATTATGAAGAGAGCCAAGCACAAAATCATAAGGATATTTATTAAAAAGATATTCGGTTTCCTTTTTTCTGTAAATCCCCTGACCGATTTCAATACCCTTGAGTACATCAAGCTTTGGGGAAAATTTGTTAACACACTCTGCAAGCTCATTTAACTGATTTGTGCACAGCCTGTCAATGTCCATATCCATACCGTCAATATCACAATGGTCGGTAATGGCAATACCTGCCGCACCCTGCTCAAGTGCAGACACGCACAAGGTTTCACAGCTGTCATTACCATCAAAGCTGTGCAGGCTGTGAGTATGCATATCATAAATAGTAGAATATTCCATAAGCACCTGCCGAATTTTCACATTTGTCAGATTGTATTTTAACACATTATTAAAAAAAATTAAATATATTTCTTAGCTTTATTGAAAAAATTTTATTTCTCTGTTATAATTTTATCTAATAAACCAAGTGGAGGTAAAGACTATGAGAGCAGTTATTACAGTAGTCGGCAAAGACACTGTAGGAATTCTTGCAAAGGTTTCAGGCATTTGTGCAAAATACGGCATTAATATTACAGAGGTTTCACAGACAATTATGGAAGATATGTTCTGTATGATTATGATGGCAGATATATCATCAAGCACTGTTGAACTGACAACCTTTTCAGAGGAATTAACAAAATACGGTGAAGAAAACAGCTTATCTATTCACGTTATGCATGAGGATATTTTTAACTCCATGCACAGAATATAGGAGGTATAATCCTTGATAGATACATATGATATTTTAGAAACAATAAGAATGATACAGGACGAATGTCTTGATATCCGCACAACAACAATGGGTATCTCCCTGCTTGACTGCGCTGATACAGATATTGACAAAGCCTGTGATAAAATTTATAACAAAATCTGCACAAAGGCTGAAAAGCTTGTTGAAACGGGTGAACAGATTGAAAAGGAATATGGCATCCCGATTATCAACAAGCGTGTCAGTGTTACACCTATTGCAATCATGGCAGGTATCAGCGGCGGTGATCCTGTTAAATATGCACTTACACTTGAAAAGGCTGCAAGAACAATCGGTGTTAACTTTATCGGCGGTTACAGTGCCCTTGTTCAGAAAGGCTTTGCTGCAGGTGATTTGGAGCTTATTAACTCTATCCCGCAGGCACTTGCTGAAACTGAGCACATCTGCTCATCGGTCAATGTAGGCTCAACAAAAGCAGGTATCAATATGGACGCCGTTAAGATTATGGGACAGAAGGTTAAAGAGGCAGCGGAGCTTACTAAGAACAATAACTGTATTGCTCCCGGAAAGCTGGTTGTATTCTGCAATGCTCCTGAGGATAATCCGTTTATGGCGGGTGCATTTCACGGTGTGTCAGAGCCTGACTGTGTAATCAATGTCGGTGTTTCAGGACCCGGTGTGGTAAGAAGTGCAGTATCAAAATATCCTGACTATTCCATTAATGAAATTGCCGAGCTTATTAAAAAGACTGCATTTAAGGTTACAAGAATGGGTCAGCTTGTTGGTGTGGAAGCGTCAAGAAGACTGGGTGTTCCTTTTGGTATTGTTGACCTTTCATTAGCACCTACCCCTGCCGTAGGTGATTCAGTTGCTCATATTTTAGAGGCTATCGGTCTTGAGCAGTGTGGTGCCTGCGGAACAACAGCCTGCCTTGCAATGCTCAATGATGCAGTTAAAAAAGGCGGTGTTATGGCATCATCCAGTGTCGGCGGTCTTTCAGGTGCATTTATTCCTGTTAGTGAGGATGCAGGTATGATTGACGCTGTAAGAGCTGAAGCTCTGACGATTGAAAAGCTGGAAGCAATGACAGCAGTATGCTCTGTTGGTCTTGATATGATTGTTGTACCCGGTGACACAACTGCCGAGGTCATCAGCGGACTTATTGCAGACGAAGCTGCCATCGGAATGGTAAACGGCAAAACAACTGCCGTAAGAGTAATTCCTGCTATCGGAAAGACAATCGGTGACGAGCTTGAATTCGGCGGTCTGCTCGGCAGCGGACCTGTTATGAAGATTAACGACAAATCCCCTGCTCAGTTCATTAACCGCGGCGGAAAAATACCGGCACCGCTTCACAGCCTTAAAAACTGAATAGTACAGATAATAACAAGAATATGTTTCTTGCGCATCTGAACGAAAGCAAATGCATCCCTGTTCTATCAGGGATGCATTTTTACTGAAAAACACATAAAATAAAGCTCCTCAAAAGAGGAGCTTTGAATTTTTTAATCAAACAACTGGTCTGTGTTGTTGAATGTAATTGGTGTGTATTCACCATTGTGAGCATAGTAACAAGCTGAAAGCTTAACAGCAACAGCAAATGTTTTGCCGCTTGCAGTGAACATATAGCAATCTGCACCGTTAACCTTAACAATTCTGTTGTT
Source organism: Ruminococcaceae bacterium UBA7101 (assembly GCA_002493325.1). Lineage (GTDB taxonomy): Bacteria > Bacillota > Clostridia > Oscillospirales > Acutalibacteraceae > Eubacterium_R. The sequence continues at coordinate 860 of DKYL01000095.1, read as the reverse complement.
ATAGGAAATTGCGTTGCTTGACGGATCACTGTCATAACCAAGCTGACTCCAGTTATCACTGAGTGTCTGCTTGAGATAACGCTTAGCATCAGCAATGCTGTAATCAGGTGTAGTGGTAATCTCGTGAATGTTTGAGTATGGTTTATACTCCTGCGGTGTTCCCTGTGATGTTGTTGTTTCTGTTGTAGGCTCACCCTGCGGATTATAAACATACTGGCTGTACATTACCATAAAGTAAACCAATAACCAGATTAAAAGAATAAGGATAATCATTAAAAAGATTTTTCCGCCCTTATTCTCAGCAGCAGAACTGTTGCAGAACTCTTCATATGTAGGAACAGCAACAGGAACAAACGGCTTACCCTTTTTAGCACATTTCTTCTCTGTCTTCGCATTCTTCTTGCCAACCTTTTTAACATACGCTGCGTATGCCTTTTCCATTGACTTTTCAGCTTTGATTTCGCCCTTGGTCTGGAATTCATCAATAGCCGGAATTGCTACGGGAACAAATTCCCTTCCGTTCTTTGAAGCCTTTTCCTGAGATTTCTTATTCTTCTTCTCAGTATCCTTAACAAATTTCTGATATGCTTTAGCGTGCTTTTTGTCCGCCTTAGCCTTTGCCTTTTCCAAAGACTTTACAGCCTTTGCTTCTTTCTTTTCAGCCTTAGCTTCCTTTTTAGCAAGCTTTGCAGCTTTTTTCTCTTCATTACTCAAGGCAGTTACCCCCTTATAAGTCTATAAGTAGTATACCATTAACAATATTAAATTTCAACAAAAAAATTGTCAGAAATCCCATTATTTTATGAACAAACTGTAAACATTATTAAAAAAACCTGTTCATAAACATCATATATATAGAT
>DKYL01000029.1:36880-37072 GCA_002493325.1 Ruminococcaceae bacterium UBA7101 | reverse complement strand
TGCAAGCTGTTTGCCGTGTGACCATGTATAAGTTGTGTCACCGTAGCTTGCTAAGTTACCATTGGCATCATAGGTCAGCGGTATTCCGTTGACAGATGTGAGCTGGTCTTTCCATTCAGCATTATCGTATGAATAGCTTGTTGTTACATCATTGACTGTTTTTGATGTTATATTTCCCCTGCTGTCATACTG
>DKYL01000029.1:28074-36561 GCA_002493325.1 Ruminococcaceae bacterium UBA7101 | reverse complement strand
TTCCCCTGCTGTCATACTGATAGGAGGCATTAACAAGACCGCTTGTTGAAACCAGCTCGCCAAGCTCATTATATGCATAGCTGTTATTTTCATCTCCTATGATATTGCCGTCTTTATCATAGGTGTTATAGTATGAAAGACCGTTTTCATATGTCTTGTAATATGTATTGCTTTCCTCATTAAAATACTGTTCGGCATTCAATGATTGATTCAGGTCGCCCGTTATGGTTTCGGTGACTTTATCTTCATTTTTCTGTACGCTATAGGTGAACTCCCTGTCTGTCAGTTCACGAACCAGTTCAACTGTGTATATCGGCTCCTGTATTTCCGTCTGATTTGCATCATCAGGCTCAAATCCGACATCTATGTTTTCGCGTTCAACAAAGCGGTTTGCCTGTGTGGTGTATTTTATATTATTTTCAGTGATTTCAGTTGTAAATGGTGTGTTAAAATGTGTTTCGTTAACCGTGGTTGCATCGTCACCCGTTTTCACACTGTAATCAAAGATTTTTTGCAGTTCTACTGTACTGCTGTTAAAGCTGTAATAACCATCATTAACAGTGATTGTATTATGACGCCAGGTTTCTAAATCCTTATATGCCAATGACTTTCCTTTTGAAAGAAGTGAAACATTATAAAATGGCTGATCATTCGCAAACTTGTAACGCAGAGTACCGTATTTATCATGCAACTGTTTTTCAGTATAACCATCAGCATAGGTCTTACAAGTCACATATTTTGCTTCCGGCTGAAGATTAGTAGAATCGTCGATATAGTACGTATAATCCACGACTGTATTTCCTCCGACAGCTACTCCGCTGCATTTGCCGCTGTCTGTATAGTAATAATCATAAATATCAAAGCTTTTCCGGTACAAATTGCCTTTTTCGGAATACGCATATTCCGTTGATATTCCGTAATTATTGGTTTCCCTAATTAAGTCACCATACTGATTATACACATAGGTTTTACCTGCCGACGTGTCACTGTATGCATTCGGCAGATTATCGAGTGCAGGGTTATATTCATCATTGTCAAGCTCCTGCACGATTCTGCCGTTATTATCATAAACAGTACGCTGATAATATTCATTATCTGTGTTCGTTAAAAGCAGTCTGCCGGCAGCATCATAGGTATATTCTGTTTCACTGCCGTTTGACTTTGACCATACAAGCCTGCCGAGAATATCATACCTGCTTTCGGTTTTAACGATTTTGGTTGCATCTTCCTCAACTGTTAAGGTGGTTTGTGAGGTTATGTTTCCGTAATCGTCGTATTCATAAAGAACAGTTATGTCATTCTCTTCATCGTGAGATTTGATAAGCAGTCCGTTCTCATAGGTATTTCTAATTATATTGTAATAACTGAGATTATCCTGTATTTCAGTATAATAATAGTACTTATTTTCTATGTAATAGTCCTTAACCCTTGCGGTCATGGTCAGATTGCCGAAATCATCATAAACATAATGGATATATGTTTCAGGTGTGATTTCTGTTACAACACGCTTATTAGCATCATAATAATATACAGTTGCATCCTTATCCTTAGGCTGCTCCCAAAAAAGTGTATCATCGGCATTATACTTATAGGTTTTTAAAACCTCGCCGTCCTTGCTGATTTTCACTGTTCTTTCATTTTCATCATATTCATAAGCAGTTTCGTCACCAAGATTATCAGTTGTTGATATAACTCTATCCTTGCTGTCGTAGGTATAAGAGCTTACCTCTTCCTTGGAATTCGTTGTTGTAACCGTATTTTCACCATATTCAAAGGCAGTATATGCTCCGTTATCATAAAGATATTTTGTAACCCTGCCGCTGCTGTCATATTCAACTGACATCATACCGCTTTTTGTGATTTTGTTATTTGAATATGTATAGCTGTCAATGACAACGCCTGTCTGGTCCGTTACTGACAAAAGATTGTTATCAGAATAATTATATGTGATAATTCCGCCGTTAAAATCTGCAACAGTTGTTGTGTTATTGTCACATTCAATTATACATTCCCTGCCTGAATTGTCAACTATGGTGATTGAATTATTCTGCCTTGTAAAATCAAAGCTGCTGCCGTAAAAATCTGACACAGAGGACAGGATGAAATCTGTACCGTTATAGTCATATCCATAGGAACGGGTATCAGTTTTTATTGAACAGCCGATAATATTATCATCTGTTTCATCATAAATCATCATCAGCTTAGTGTTGCTTAGCTGGTCGACGTAACTGTATTTATTTTCCTTAACAAAATAAGCTTCGCTGAAATCAGGTAAAACGGCTTTGATTAAGCTGCTGTTTATAAACTGAGCAGAGCTGTTATATGAATACTGCCATTTACCGTCATCAAAGCTTCTTGAAATATCAAAGGTCACGGTCTTATATTTAAGTACCAAATCTGTGACTGTTTCACTGTAGCCGAACTTATCTGCATCGCTCTGTGGTTCATAATCAAGCGTAACCTTATTAGCACTGGGAGGATTTAGAGTAATTCTATTATAGTAAGTAAGATAAACAAAATCGGCACCGTCAAGCTTAATCGGTTCTGAATATTTGCTCCAAGCTCTTGCACCTGCAAAACGGTAATAGATAGTATCGCCTGTTTCCGGTCTTGCGTTATAAAGACAAAGATAACCATCCTGAATATAATAATCAGGTATATTAAGCTCCTTATATTTTGCAGCACTGCAATTTCCAAGTTTATCCTTAACCTTAACAACAGCACAATTTATGGAATCCTTTTCAATTTCAAAAATATTGCTCTGCTGCCACGTTTTTCCGTTATCTATGCTATATTCAGCTATGCCGGACTGACTGTCATTGGCAGTAACCGTAATAATTGTTTTATTGTTCTCATCTCTAATATCAAGATTATTAATAACAGGTGCCGATGAATCAATTTTGTCAACAATCACTGTATCAAGCAATGTAATATTCCCTGCACTGTCTCTTACATACACATAATATGTGCCGCTCACAGTAGCTTTATATACATTATTCTTTTGCCATGAATATGTTCCCTCACTTCTGCTGAAGCTGTAAGGTTCTTCATGCAGACCTGACACCTCGTCTGACGCATCAGCAGTGATATTCACATACATTACCCAATCGGAAGGTATTTCTGCTGAAACAGAACCCGAAGGCAAAGATTCATCAAACTGATATTCAACTGCCTGTGGTTCAGAAATATTACCTGCTTTATCCTTTGCATATACAAAAAGCTTTACAGTATCCTTGGAAACAGTAAAACTATTTTCATTTTGCCAATCAAATTCATTCAGCGCCGATGAAAAGCTATATTCTGCTGCACCTGAGCCGACATCTGTTGAATTTGCGGTCAGTACAGTGTTGGCACTGACCCAACCATTATTATCACCTGTAACAGAAGGTGCTGCAGGCTTTGCCTTGTCAATGTTATCTATTTTTACAACAGTTTCCTCTGACACATTACCAAGGTTATCTCTTGACGAAACATAAACAGTTGTGTTTTCTGAAAAGGTTTTTTTGTTCGATGTCTGCCATGCATAAACTCCGCTTTCGGTTGAAAAGCTGTAATCCTTAACACCTGATATGGCATCTGCAGAGAATACTGTTACATCAACATTCTGATTTGTCCAATCATCCGTGCTTAATGAAACATTGGAAATCACAGGACCTTCATTATCAATATTATTAATATTAACTGTATAGGTTTTAATATTGTCTGCCTTATCACGTATAGAAACATAAACAGTGCAATTTTCGGAATAAGATTTTTCTTTTGCAGTACCCCAATAATATTTTCCCTTTTCAGTTGAGAATGAAAAAGGCTCTTTATGAATCCCTGCACCACCTGTATCAGCGCCATTGGTGAGGAATATTTTTACACTGTCTTTGGTAAACTCAGTCTTGTCAACATTTACCGTGACGGTTGGTGCTGTTGTGTCGTTAGTATAATTAATTACGGTATAAGGACGCATTGCAGAGTTTTCGTGTGTTCTTGAGGCAAAGCTTCTCCATTTATATTCCTGATCAGCATCAACCTCTTCACCGCTTACAAAAACAACACCGTTATTTGCTGTTCCGTTCACCCATTTTTTTACACAGTTAACTAAATTATAATTATACCAATCCGGATATTTTTCTCTATCCGTCGATTTTCCGTTAATATTTTTCCAGTTCGTATTGACTGTATCATCATATTCCGGCTTATTATTCCAGGTTATACTGCTTTCTTTCCATTCGCCTTTAACCATAAACGGGCGAACATAAGTTGAATCCGTTGCCTGTGTTGTTTCTCTTACCCAGTGGTAAGCATAACTGATTTTAGTACCGGGCTTAATAGCTGATGGTAACTCAAATTTTTCATATACACGTCCATATCCGTATATAAGAGATTTACCAAATCCGCCCGTTGAACTGTTGCCATAATTTGTAAGCATATGTAAAGAGCTTACCCCTGCATCAGCACTGTTGCTAAGGTTGCTTGTTGTGGGATCAATTGTTATTGGATATACAGTAGTATCACTGTCAAGCCAATTTTCAGGAACTGTAACTGTCAGAAGATAACTGCTGTCATCAACGGTTTCAAGCCTGTAAGTACAGTCTACACGATGTTCATTATCATAACCATCAACATATTCACTGTCATATGCATAAGGAGCTGAAAAAGTCTGTATTTTTTCATTATCCTCAGTACCTATTAATGAAACTGTACCGTCATCATTAAGAACAGCAGAGCAGTTTTCTGTGATAATTTTAAAGGAAAACTCATTTTTGCCAAGATTATAATTTAAAATAATTTCATCCTTAACGCCGTTAAGCTGCGGATAGAACTTCAAATTTGTTCCGCTTCCGTAAATATTCTCATATTCAAAATCCTCAAACCATTCACCGAGAATACAGGAAGTGTTTTCAGCACCTGTTACAGAATAACCACTCTGAGGTATTAGCGAATAGGAGGCTTCACCACATTTGATAAAAAGACCTTTATCGGAAGACTTTGAAAAATTAATTCTGTAATCATTCTGACCATTTGTAAATTCATAACCCTGTGACTTGAGTTCTTTATCACTTTGTTTTTCTACAGATATATCTTTTGCCTTAATATCGCCGTCTTCATCTGTAAATGTTATCGGCTCGGAAAACAAATATACAGTATTTGAACCATCTCTATTTTCCAAATCAATTATGTTATGATCAGCAAGCATTTCATCACTGTTTAGTGCTATTGCTCCATCCGTATCAACATACTCTTTAGCGTAAGCAGAAAGCATTGACTGAATCCCCAATAAATCCTGCAGCCCCGATGACCCAACAGTCAATGTAATTAATGTGCCGAAGGCTATTATGATTGACAAAATAACACATAATACTTTTTTCCACAGCTTATTTTTAACTGCATTCTCCTCATAAACTTCCAACTTTTTTCCTCCAAATACTTCTTATAGTTTGACAATTTATTATAACAAAGAAATAATCTGTCAGCAATATGTTTTCCATAATTTTCCAATACATAAGCAATTTAAAAATTTCAAATTTAAAGTATATTTATAAACTAAAATAACCTTGCAAAGCAATCTGCAAGGTTAAAATTTAATAAATATTGAAAATAATTTTTATAATGAATCGCTATTTTGATATTTAAATAATAATAATTACTGTTCTTTACCTATTGTGACAGTGCTCTGACCTCTGTGACGGATAAGATGCTGTGTTGTGAAAGAACCGTCATTTTTAATATTGATTAGTACGCCACCTCTTACAGGAACCATATAAATATTATGGTCACAGGAAAGCCCGTATGTAAGACGAATACCATTTTTCATTACAGAAAAATTATTCATATGGTCATGACCTGCAAAGCAGCCCTTTGTTGAACCAAGCTCTGCCATTTTTTCAAACATCTGATCATCAACGGCAGGCGTTCCGTCTTCCTTCGGGAAACGGAAGCCCCAAAGAAGATTATCCGTTGCTTTTGCCTCATCATATGCAGTCATATATTCCTGCATCGGAACATGGAAAAAAGCAAGTGAAGGAACAACCTTTGATTCATCACCGTTAACATCTTTTGCAATAGATTTAATTGTATTTTCATACCATTCAATCTGATTATCGTGAAAATGGTCATATCCACCGTTTTCTTCATCATAGCTGTGTGAATCCATCATAATAAGAGATGTTATTACCTTGCCGTTGTCATCGGTAACATTGTAATAATAGTTACCCATACCGTCAGCCTTCTCATCCCCTGCCTCATAAATACAATTCGGAAGGGATTCAAGGTAATCACTCAAAGTCTGTCTGTCAGCAATCTTTTCAGGGTCTAAAACCTCATTTTCCTCATATTTAATATCAAGACCTTCGTGATTGCCGAAAACAAACGCCCAAGGGATGTTAAAGCTTTCCAAGAATGCACAGCCGGTTTTAAAGGCGGTGAAATTTTCCTTTTCACTTGTTAAATCACCTGTCAGTATAATCATATCGGGATTTGTTGTTTCAACCATTGCAGTAATTGTTTTGAATGCTTTGGCGTCCTTTTTCTCATCGTTGAGAATATGCACATCCGTAATCTGCAAAATTTTATATGCAGTATCGTCAGCCCCCTTATAATCTTTATGATAGAATGTAACGAAGCCCAGACTGCCGACAACAATCAGCACGGCAACAAGCAAAATTGATAACAATACCTTAAACACCTTTTTCATTCCTTTTCCTCCGTCTTAAAATCAGCAACAATGAAATCAAACTGTTCGGGCACGGTGATATCAGCATAGCTTTCATTATACAGCTCTTTTCTTATTCCGCGGTAAAGCTTATCTAAAAACTTATCGCCCTCTCTGAAATCAAGTAAAACCAATCCGCCGTCTGAAAGCAAAATTTCTTCTGCCTTTTTGGAATTTCCCGATTTAAGATAAGCCATTGAAAGATACATCGAAAGCCTTGGATTGTTCTTTAAATCCGACAGCTTATTAAAACAGTCTATTACAGCACTATATGCATTCTGTTTTAAAAGCAAAGACAAAATGCTTTCTGCAAGGCAATAGCTGTTATTTTTAATATCAATACACTTTTGGGCAAAATAGGCACAATGATCATCACCCAGCTGATAAAGAACCGAAGCATACAGATGATTGTTATATGCATTATTATCCAAAATCAAACTGCGTTCACAATATTCTTTTGCCTTTTCAAATTCCCGTTTATCATAGGCAAGCAGTGCAAGCTGATAAGGTATATTCCAGTTGCAAATATTCATATTTTTCAACAGCAGATTTTCTATTTTTTCGCCGTAAGCAAAAGAAAGTCTGCCTGTTGCTTGTTTGCCCTCTGCAAGCGCAAGCCACGGCGTAATATCATCATCAATGCAAAATTCAAGATGATTTGGAGCTTTACCGCCCAGAACAGTATTGAGATAACCGAAGCCGCTGCCCTTTAAAATCAACTCGCCCTTTTGGATGCTTATATCATCGGCATAATCCTTCAGCTTTTCATCAAGGGAAGAACAGCCGCCGAGTGCATGAATCTGTTCTTTAACTGCACCTACTAATTCATCATACGGTGCATTTACTTTATCCGCAGATATATCAGCAAGTGTATAGCATTCAGAAAAGCTCCATACACATTTAGGCGGCATAGGGATACACTCATACTGTGTTTTGCCAAGCCCTGCCTGAATTTCAACATAGTCCCCTGCTTTATCCGTAAGCATATTCTGCCAGTGATGTGAGCCCTTTTTGTGACCCCACGAAAACAGCTTTCTTCCCTTAAGATTATTGCTTGAAAACTGCAGAAGCCCATATCCGTCCTTATCAACATTGGCAATGAACTTTGCTTCGTTCTGAGGGATATCATAAAAGTAGTCGATTGTATTCGGTATATTTTCAGGATAGGATACATCAATACCGTTATCAAAAGGTATTGATGATTTTTTTATACCCATTCCGTCAGAATTGTTATAGGCACTGTCCGCAGGAACAACAACTCTTCCGCCCTTATATTCGGGTGTTGCCATATTGGACCACCAATACATAGGCACAACATCAGTATTCTGATTTTCAATTCTGACAGCAGTCATCAGCTTATTGGCATCAAGCCAGAAATCTATCTGATAATAGATTTCTCTTACACGCTCAAATTCATAAAATCTTAAAACATCCTCACCGTTTTTGCCTTTTACAAATGCACAATACATTTGTGAGCAGGTAAAGGGTGAATGACCGATTATACCGCAGTTCCATTCCACACCACCTGAAAACCATGCATTACGGATACTGAGATTGCGAAAACGGATAACATCATTGGTATAAAGAACATCCTTTTGCTTTTTCTTGTCATACAGCTTCCAGAGCCTTCCGCCAAGCGTCGGCAGAAATTCAGCATATAAATCATCATTTTCGAGAATTGCAACAGTTATCTCCTGTTCTGTTTCCTCAGTATATGCATTCTGCTGTGTATATGGATAAGAGGTTTCACGCCAGCCGTAATCAATAAACAAGCCTTCAAAATT
>DKYL01000029.1:14643-27863 GCA_002493325.1 Ruminococcaceae bacterium UBA7101 | reverse complement strand
ATTCTGCTGTGTATATGGATAAGAGGTTTCACGCCAGCCGTAATCAATAAACAAGCCTTCAAAATTATCAATATCTGACTTTGATTTATGCGGCTGCTTTTCAAGTGAGAGGTGCGGTATATCACTTGTTTGTGTCAATGAAGATACACGGTAATTTCTTTTTTCAAGCCTTGGCATTTGTGTTCTCCTTAATTTCATATGTATTTTTATCTAAGTCTATCATTACTGCTGTTCCGTCTGAATAGGTTGCTTTCTGTTTCTGATAACAGCCTAAAAATTCGTGACTGACCATTTCCTTGTTATAGAGCTTAGCCTGAAGCCTGGCAAGAGGTTTAACACGATTTATTTCAGCTTTAAGCTTTTCATCATCAAGCAAATCTGCGTCGGCAGAACGGGGATCACATCCTAATTTCATATCCTTTTCAACATAAGGATGAAAATACGGCATTCCTGCATTTAAGGCACAGTGCAGATTTCCGCTTTCCCCTTTGGGAATACCCCAATTGTTCCACCAATCCCACGGAATCATAATACAGTCGTGGTAAACAAGACTGCCCAGCGGAACAGGTATTCCAACTGCTTCACCGTTAACCTGAGGTCTTAATGTATAAGGTCCGTGGTGAACAAGTGCGATATTGTTCAAAAGCTGCATTGCAGGCTCTTCAGAGGACATAATCAATCCTTTTTCATTGAGGTAATCAAAGCAGTCAGCACGATGCTTAATGCTCTCCTCTCTTGTGATTTTGTGATTAAGGTGAAAGCACTCATCACCATTCATAACAGAGAAAACATCAAGATATGCGCCCTGAACATCAATATTATGTTCCTCAAGCTCAGAATAGGTTTTCTTAACAAAATCAAGTGCCTGTGATGCACAAAGGAAGGTATGCTCGCCGCCGTCCCATATAGAGCAATAGGGATGGGAGCCGTCAATTTTTGTTACAGCCTTTTCCATATCAAACACAGGAGAGGTATAATAAAAATCACGATACTGATCGTGGAGTGCAAATATGTAATCCAAATTACGGCAGGTATCTGCAAAGGCTTTCATACCATCCCAGCCCCCTGCCTCTTTACAAGGCGGTAATATGTATGGGTGATTGTTGTCATAGCCTTGCTCGCCCCAGCCGTCTGTATGAATATAGAGCCTATCAAGTCCGAGCTCTTTGATTTTTTCCATTTCTTCTGCACGCTTTTCAAAGGTTGCATAAAGCAATTTGTTCGTTCCGTTTTTATCATAAAACTTTGATGCAGGCTGAATCTGTGAAAAGATTTTGTGATGAAGAACAGGACAACCGATAAGCCTTTTAATATTTTTATTCTTGCTGATTTTATCTTCAATGGAAACAAATTGCTTTGTTTCTATAAGATATTTTCTGTAATCCTTAGCGGCAGTATTATAATCCATATTATCGTGGAATATAAATCTGATTTTTCGCTCATAGGAAAGCTTGCCGAGTGATGACATCCAGTGCACTGAATTTACAAATGCATTATGTCTGCCGTAGGATGAAAACATACAGGCATCATAAGGTGTTTCGGCAATGGCGGTAAAGCCTTTTCCGTCGCACACTCTGCCCCAGAACGGCATATAGCAATCCCCTGTATTAATTTTTCTTAAATAATGCTCAAAGCCGATGGTTGAAAGAATATTTTTCTTATAGCCGTCAGGCATTAAAAAGCCCTGACGCATTGCATCAATATGATATGATTTTTTGCCCGACTTTTTGGAATTGAATGGTGCAGGGAAATATACAGCCTGAATATCAAATCCTGTTTCGTTTTCGGCTTTCAATGAAAATTCCACAGTATTTTCACCCGTTATTTTTGCAGTTAAAACAAGTGTGAAATCAAGTTTCTTTCCAAAAGCAATATAACTGCTTAAACGTGCAACAATTTTGGTATCATCATATTCAAAGGATTTTTTCAAAGCAGAATATAAATCCCGATAAGTGCTGATATATTTATTACCAACCTTTTTACGCAAAATAATATAAGGTCTTCTGCCGTCGCTTATCCATGAGAAACCGTTATGCTTAATTTCATAATCACCTGTAAGCTCGTTGATTTTTAATTTGATATTGCTTTTTTTCATATCAGTCCACCTCTATTTTAAAGCAAACAGGCATTGTAGTATTTACCTTTTCGCTTAATTTAATCGTTAAACATTTTTTATTTTGTGAAAAGCTTACATCAGCGTCACTGCCGAGAACAGATATATTTTTAATAACACAGTGAAATACATCCATTGTATCGGCAAGAATTTTGATTTTGAATTCGGATTTACCTTTCGGCTTCAGCGCAAAGGCATAAACAACACCTGTTTTGCAGGTAAAACGGTAATCCTTTGATGTATAGCTGAAATGCTCTGTAAATGAACCGCCTTTCTGCGTTTTACCTTCGCCGAAAACCTTATAGGGCTGCGTTCCCCAGATAGCCTCTTCATTTGTTTTTGTCCATTTACCAAGCTCTGAAATAATATTCTTTTCCTCTTCACAGAAGGTGCCGTCTGCTTTAGGACCAAGATTCAGCACAAAGCAGCCGTTTTTAGAGATGACATCCAAAAAATTGCAGACAATGATTTCAGGCTTTTTGAAATGATTAGTCGTGCAGTAGCTCCAGGCATTATATGCGGTCGAGGTTTCACCCTGCCAGATGTAAGGGCTTACATTTTCAAGCTGACCGCGCTCGCGGTCAAAGATTGCACAATTATACATAACTGCATCTGATTTGTAATAAACACAAACCTCTGTCCCCCATTCAAGGGAACGATTATAATAGTAGGCAAGAAACTTTTTCATATACGGACGAAATGCCTTATAGGATACCCACCAATCAAAAAAGAGTGATGCAGGCTGGTACCTGTCAATCAAATCGCAGGAGGACACAAGCCAGTCTTTCAGCCATTCTTCTGTAGGCTCAATACCGTGCTCCTGCTTAAGCATTGTGAAAAGATTATTTTTCTTATGTATGTTACGGCACGGTCCGTAAAGCTCCCTATATTTTTCATCCTGTGTTTCATTATCATAGCCAACAGTTGAACCGCCGTTCATAAACCAGAAATGCTCAGCACGATGACTGGAGGTTGAAAAAGTTATTCCGGTTTTTTCACAAGCTTTTTTTAGCTCTCCGAGAATATCTCTTTTCGGTCCCATATTAACAGAGGTCCATTCATTCAGATCACTGTTATACATTTTGAAGCCGTCGTGATGCTCACCAACAGGCATAACAAATTTTGCACCGCTGGATTTTATGAATTCGACCCACTCGTCGGCATTAAATTTTTCAGCCCTGAACATGGGAATAAAATCACGATAATTAAAATTTCTGCCATATTTCCTGATATGATGCCAATAAGCAGGATTGCCTTTATAGTACATAAAACGGCAGTACCATTCGCTGAAATAGGCAGGAACACTGTAAATTCCCCAATGTATAAAAATACCGAGCTTAGCATCCTTATACCACTGCGGCACAGGATATTCGGCAAGACTTTGCCAGTTGTCTTTATATTTTCCGTTTTCAATTACCTTGTCAATTTTTGCAAGATAGTCTGTCATCTGCTTATCGGTCATATCAGTCCTCCAGCATATTTTTCACTGGTATAAATTCGTCAAAATCATCAAAGGAATAAAATGCTTTTGCATTTTTATATAGAAATTTTTCCTTATCCGTATCAGAAATCTCTTTGGATTTAAGCACAAAGTCAAAGCTCATTTTATATGTAATTTCAACCATAGTGCGCGGGTAATCACTGCCCCACATCAGCTTGTCAAAGCCGCAGATTTCAGCAGCTTCTTTCATCGCTTTAACGGCTGAAGGATAAGGATAAAACTCGCTGTTAAAAAGCCATGTTATGCCGCCGCTTTCAATAAACACATTTTTATTTCGAGCAAGCTTAATCTGTTCTTTCCAATTCCTTCTTGTTACCATACCGAAATGACCTACAGCAATTCTTAAATCGGGATACTGCTGTATCATTTCAAGGAGTGATTTTGTCTGCAAATCACCGTCAGCCATATCAATTGAAATGAACATACTGTTCTTGTCAGCCGTTTCAAACACCTTATAATGCTTTGTTAAATCCTGTGTGGGCAGTCTGCCGGCACAGATTTTTATTCCGTCAAAGCCATCTGTTTCAAAGGGCTTATTTTCTTCATATAAGGAGCATATTCTGAGTCTGTCGGAATATGCGGCTTTTGCATTAAGCAGATAATCATCCTGATTGCCGTCAATTTCTTCCTGTGTAATCACAGCACCATTCACACCTGCATAGTCCATATTGGATATAAGCATATCGGCAGTATTTTCACCATTTATCATATACGGCGGCATCATCTGCCTGATTTCACCACCAAAATTGCTTTTGCCGTTTTTCAGTGAAAAAACCTGTTTTCCGTCTGCTAAGCCGTTTTGTTTTTTCCATAAATGGGTGTGTGCATCAATAATCATAAGGTAACTCCGTCTTTAAATACAGCGATTTCACGATAGCAGTTGATTTCGTTTTTCGTTTCTTTTCCGTTTGCTGTATCCATAATTAAGGTGAATAATTCATCATCTTTTCCTGACTGTGCATCAAAATCAATCCAGCCCGCTTTTTTATCTGCAAGCTTTGTATTGGTTGATATTTTAATGGTCGGCACAGGTGCACCAAGGGGTGTTCCCCTGCCTGTTGTAAACAATATCATATGACAGCCTGCTGCTGTGAGATTCGTTACTGCAACCATATCATTGCCCGGTCCGTTCAGCAGATTAAGCCCTGCTGTTTCTGCTTTATCACCATAATCCAGCACTGCTGTTACAGGTGCTTTGCCGCCCTTCTGCACACAACCGAGGGACTTTTCCTCAAGCGTTGTAATTCCGCCCTCTTTATTACCGGGTGACGGGTTTTCACTGACAGGCTGATTGTGAGATATAAAATATTTCTTATAGTTATTGATCAGTTTAACCGTATCATTAAAAACAGACTGATCAACACATCGGTTCATCAGTATCTGCTCAGCACCGAACATTTCAGGTACTTCCGTCAGCACTGCAGTACCGCCCATAGCCGTTATTTTATCTGTTATTCTTCCAACAAGCGGATTGGCAGTTATACCGGATAATCCGTCACTGCCGCCGCATTTCAAGCCGATTTTAAGCTTGGAAATCGGCACATTAACTCTTTTATCCTTCTGTGCCTGCTGCTGTAATGCCTTAATTATTTTGGTGCCCTCAGCAATTTCATTCTCCGCGTCCTGACAATTCAGAAATTTTACTCTTTCTTCGTCATAATTACCGAGTATCTTTTTAAGTTCTGTTATGTTGTTATTTTCACATCCCAAGCCTAATACAAGCACACCGCCTGCGTTTGGGTGCTTAATCAGATTGCAGAGAATTTTCTGTGTAACAAGCAAATCATCACCAAGCTGACTGCAGCCGTAGGGATGTGTAAAAGCAAAGGCACCTGTTGTCATTGCAAGACTGTTTGCAATCCCGTTCACACAGCCGACTGTCGGAACAATCCATATATCATTTCTGAAACCTACATCACCGTTTTTTCGCTGATAAGCAGAAATTGTTATCGGTTTTTCTTTGGTATATGCCTGTATGGATGGAGTATATGTATATTCCTTTTCGCCTGACAAGGCAGTTTTTAAATTATGTGTATGTATATGCTCCTCTGCTTTGATATCTTCTTTAGCAACGCCTATAGGAAAGCCGTATTTTACAATGCTTTCCCCCTTTTTGATATCACGTACGGCATATTTATGTCCGTTTTCAATATTTACTTTAACATTATCGTCAGGGTGAATTATAACAAAGCCCATTCCATTGCCTCTCTTATTCCGTCACTGTGAATTCTGCACAGACTTTCATCAACCATATCAAACACTGCGGATAAGTCACAGCCCCATAATTCTGCATTTGACAGAATATCCTTTACGGAATGATTCCTTATGTATTCCACTGCCCATTTATCATCCTGCACTTCATTATTTTTGTAATATTCAATAAGACAGGCAAGGGAAAATACAAGGGGCTTTGGCAAAGCATTATTCTTATCCGTATAATCCGTAATTGTCGGCAGAACTCTTGCCGTGAATTTGCTTACGGAATTAAGAGAAATGGATTGCCACATATGCTTTATGTACGGATTTGCAAAGCGTTCAAGCACTGCATTCGCAAACTGCCTGTTTTCTGCTGTTTCACCAAGAGCAGGCAATATATAATCATAAAGACAGGTATTTAAAAATATATTCAAAGCCTTATCGTCAAGACTCTGCTTAACGGTTTCAACACCGCACAGCAAGGAAGGAAAAACAAACGAGGTATGAGAGCCGTTCAGAATACGCACCTTCATTTTTTTATACGCAGAAACATTATCCGTCCAGATAACATTAAGACCTGCCTTCTGCAAAGGCAATTCATTTTCAAAATTACCGTCAATTACCCAAAGGTGATACGGCTCTGCTGTATCAAGCAATTTATCATTATATCCGATTTCTTTGCATAACTGCTCTGCCTCATCCTTTGGATAACCCGTTACAATTCTGTCAACAAGAGTGTTGCAGAAATCATTTTTATTTATCACCCAACTGCAGAAATCTTCACCCAAATTCCAAAGCCTTGCATATGCAAGCACACATTTTTCAAGCTGTTCGGCATTATCATCAATCAGCTCACAGGCAAGAATTACAAAACCGTTTAAATCTAATTTGTATCTTTCATACAAAAGCTGTGTCAGCTTTGCAGGAAAGGATTTTGCAGGCTTATGTGCAAATTTATCTTCGGCAGAAAAAGCAATTCCTGCTTCGGTTGTGTTGGAAATGATAAATCGGAAATCGGGATTTTCTGCAAGTGCAAGATAAGCATTAAAATCTCTGTAAGGATTTATCGCACGGCTGACTGCGTTTATCTCTGTTCGTTCACAGATTTCTTTGCCGTTTTCAATACCGCGAAGATACAGGTTATACCTGCCCTGCTGTGCATTGATTATATCAACCTGCTTGGAATCTGTCGGAGATACAATCACAATTTTTCCGTCATAGAGATTTTCTTTGTTCAGTTTATCAACAAAGCAATCTGCAAAACCGCGCAGGAAATTACCTGTTCCGAACTGTATAATTTTTTCTTTCATAATCTACTCCGCATCTGAAAATTTAATAAGCAATTTTGCAAGCGAACCGTCATTATGAACAAGCGCATCAAAAGCAGTTTTTGCATTACAGGCATCATAAACACCGCTAATCATTTTAAGCGGGTCAACCTTTCCTCTTTTAACAAGGTCAATCAGCTCTTCAAAATCCTTTGTAAATGCATTGCGGCTGCCGAAAATATTAAGCTCTTTTTTCAGGATAACCGAATGAACAAAGGTGGTTTCACGCTTGCCATTGCCTATAAGAATAATATTAGCACCATGCGCCGCATTGTCAATACAATTCAAAAAAGTTTCAGGTGCACCGCAGGCTTCAACACAAACATCAAAGCCGTTGCCGTCTGTAAAGACATTACACTCGCTTTGTAAATCCTTTTCTTTTACATTGACTATTAAATCTGCGCCATATTCTTCTGCAAGTGCAAGACGGCTTGGAAGCATATCGGCAACAGCAACTCTTGCGCCCATTGCCTTTGCTTTAAGCAGTGCAAAAAGACCGATGGGACCTGCACCCATTATCAGCAGATTATCACCCTGCTTGACCTCTGCTCTTGACAAAGCATGATTGCTGATTGAAAAAGGCTCAATCAGTGCGAGCTGCTCGGCAGTTAAGCCTTTACCGTCAATAATCCTTTCAACAGGCATTGTGATATATTCCTGGAAGCTGCCGTCACGCTGAACACCCATAGTCTGATTATCCGTGCAGGCATTAACGATACCACGCTTACAGGAATAGCACGCACCGCAGTTAAAATAAGGATTACAGGTTACAATATCCCCTTTTTTCAAGCCCTTATCATTTTTCGGAATTTCAACAATCTGTGCAGAAAATTCGTGACCGGGTATTCTCGGATATGTAGTAAAAGGCTGGTTGCCTGTATAGGATGCAACATCAGCACCGCAGATACCGCAGTAAAGCACCTTTAAAAGTGCCTCGCCTTCCTTTGCCGCAGGCATTTCCTTATCAACAATTTTAATTTCAAATGGTTTTGTTATTTCAATCGCTTTCATCATTTTTCCTCATCAATATAATCTTTGTTCCAAAGCACTGCTGTTTTCAGCGGAGCACCCTTGCTGTAAATTCTGTTTTCATAAGCATAGACAGGGTCAGCAATAAATTCTTCCTTATCTATCAGTTCAACAAGCTCATCAAAATTACTTTCACACAAAATTTCTATAGCCTCTTCCATATGCTTTTGTGTAAAATTGATGGATGCCAGTATTATCTGATTTTTAAAGCCGAACGGCATTGTGTCATATGTAACCTTAGGTCCAAGGGAAAAGCTGTTATAAATTCCATTACATCCGAGAACGCCGTATTCAAAAGCAAGTCTGCTTTCCAGCTCTGTACCTGATGTACCGACAAAAACCGTTGCCGTTGCACCAAGTCTTTTTATAATGCTCTGTGCAATTTCACTTTCAGTCATATCTGCAGATGACAGATAATCTGCCTTTAGATTTGCTTTTGCAAATTCAGCCTTTTTACTTTTTTCACTGCTTCTCGCAACAAATAATATTTTTGCATTTTTGTGATTTCGTCTTATCTGATCGCCGACAAAAAGTCCTGTTGTGCCCAGACCAAAGATAACAACTCGGTCAAAGGTGCTGTCATAGGCAAGACTTCTCGCCTGCTGATCATCACATTTACACTTTGCCATTTCAATTCTGAAATTCTGTGCAGCACCTATATCACACATACGCTCGTGCTGAAAAATTGCACAGGCATACGGGTCTGAAAATACAAGTTTTTTTGCAAGTGACAGCGGTAATTCAGTTAAACCGTCATATTTACTCGGCAAATGCAAAAGCATATCAGGATTAAAGTAGCCCTTATCACAGAAAATACCGTCTGCACCATCACAACCGTATTCAAAATATGTTTCATCTTCAGTAAAACGGGTAGGATCATAGCTGTCGCCGCCACGAATTAAAACGATGGCAAAGCGTTTCTCACTCGGTACCCATACAACACCCTCGTGCCCGTTTATAAGCCTGCTTTCACCAAGCGGAAATTTGAAATTAAGCTTGCACGCCCTACCCATTTTCATAAGCTCAAAATCTGTTCCGCAAAAGCCGCAGAAAACAGGAAGTGCCTTTATTCCTTCTTTCTTCGGCTCACCTCTTAGTCTTTCACGGGCAGGATTTATCAGATTTATTTCACCGTATCTTATCGGCTTTTCTTCATCATTTACAAAATAAGTAGCATTTGTTTTCAATTTATTTATCACCCTTTAAAATTCCGCAATTTCTATATTCACATGATTATCTTTGTCAAGAGTTAAAACAGTACCGCCAAGAGCATCAAATGTGAAATAACAGTTATATGAGCTCTTGGTCATATATCCTAAGGTTACTCCGTCTAACTCCGTTATGAAATTATTGTTATGGTCATGACCGGCAAACATATGTGTACCGCCGTTTTCTTTAAAAACGCTGAAAAATCCATCATTCATTTTAGCAGTATAGGTATCCTCGCCGCGCATTCCCATTTCAAAATCATCCTCAAACTGAACATATTCAGGAACTGCCACGTGCATAAATGCCATATTAGGAACAGCATTGCCGCTTGTTTCCTTAATTCCGTTTACTGCCCATTTGTACCACTCAATCTGATTTTCGCCGACACCGCCGTCTGTAATCTGACCGTCAACAACTCTGAACTGACCGTCATCAATCATAAATAAGGAATAAACAGGCTTATCATTTCTTGTTAAATTCACAATATAATTGCCCATTCCGTTCATACCTTCAGGACCGCTTTTGAACAGGCAATGCGCTGATGCCTCGTAAATTTCAGCAAGCTTTGCTTTATCTGCTCTGCCCTCATAATCGTGATTGCCGAAAATCGGTGCCCAAGGGATTTCAAACTTTTCCATAAAATTGCAGAACTGCTGGGTGCAGATATCATTCCAGGCTGTAAGAACAGTATCACCGCCGACAATTATCAAATCAGGATTTACATTTTTAATCAGCTTTTTAAGCTGAATTTCACTCATACCGTCAAGAATGAAATTCACTCCCAAAGCTGCTGCAAAGGTGCCGTGATTGCGAATGTGAATATCCGTAAGGCAAAGAATTTTAAAATCATCGTTTCCGATTTCAATACTCTGGGCATAATCAGGCGTATATGTATCACTGCTTGACCATTCATCACAAACGGCAATACCCTTTTGCTCCTTGAGTGCAACAGATGCAAAATATGCATTACAGATACAAACCAGAATTGCAAGAGCAGCAATAATACTTATAATTATCTTTACAGGCTTTTTGGTAAAAAACTTTCTCATAATATTACCTCTCATAAAAAAATTGACTTTGCTATACTTTGATTATATAATGAACATAAAAGCAATGCTTGCGAAAATCAATCAAAAAATTTAGAAATCCTATCATAGTAAATTATGGAGTATTTTTATGAAATCAACTGAAACAGGTGTATTGAAAAAATCCGAAGTATATTTCTCCTCTCCATCACAGACTGCAAAAAAACTATACTATTATCCGATTAGCGCAGGGCATTTTTTCTGTGTTAAAGGATATCATTTAATCAGAAAAAACTATAACAGTCTACTGATTACACATATTATTAACGGCACCTTTACATTTGTTAAAGATGATAAACATATAACGGCAAGAGCAGGAGATACTGTTATTCTTGACTGCTATCAGCCACATGAATATTATACAAACGATAATTTTGAATCCATATGGATTCATATCGGCGGGGCAAACAGCTTTGATTTATTTGAAGAAATTGAAAAGGCTGAAGGAAATCTTGTAAAATGCCGTGATATAAATCATGTAAAAAAACTGCTTTTTCGTATATATGACAGTATCAGCGGTGTTAATCCGCCGTCAGAACTGAATATGTCACTTGACATTTACAAGCTGTTCGCTGAGCTTTTAAATCCGCAAAGCATAAGGAGCAAGGGCGAAAGTGATTATGAAGACAATATGCAGGAAATAAAAAATTACATAGCCGAAAATCTGAATGAAAAGCTCACTGTGCAAAAGCTTGCAGATAAAACACATATGAGCACATCACACTTTTCAAGAGTGTTCAAGCAGCAGACCGGCTTTTCACCATACGATTATGTTTTGATAACGCGCCTGAATAAAGCAAAATACCTGCTGCAAAAAACAGATATGACTGTTGCTTCTATCGCATACGAAACGGGATTTAACAGTGAATCAAATTTTATTTGCTTTTTTACTGACAGTGAAGGTATTTCACCCGGCAAATTCCGCAAGCTAAAGTTCTAATCATTATAAAAAGGTCTTACCGAAAAACGGTAAGACCTTTTACTATATATGCTTTGACCGGTTCAATTCATAATAATTGCATCTGCTGCTGTCTGTGTTTCTGTGTTGAGTATGGATTGGATTACGGTATGCTTATTGAGTTCATCAAGTACAAACTGATTATTATTTTCATTTGCATAATTTATAATATCCTTGAGGGATAAAATATCTTCATTGGTAATCTCATTGTTTTTATAGTTCTCAACCACTGCTCTAATCTTTAAAGCACGGATATAATCGGCATGCTTTTTCTCCGACAGGTCATAGAAAATAATCGGTATAACACAGATTACAGATGCAATTATACCGAGCCATGTAACGCTTTTGAAGGTTCCGTACATAATATCCGGATTTTTAAGTGCTGTATCAATATTATCACCGAAGCCTACACCGCCGAAGCTCATAAAGAGCGGCATAAGCGCACTTGTAAAAAGTCCGCACAGGGTCATTACAAAAGCGTTGCAGTTTTGCCAGAAGCCTTCCAGACGCTTCCCTGTTTTCCACTGCTGATAGTCAAGCACATCAGGAACCATAATTGTTGCAATATAGCTTAAACCATTAAATAAATTCTGGAAGAAAACCGCAACAAGCATCAGATAAGGGCTTTTAAGCGTGAACAGCTGCATAAATGCCATTAAGGTAAAACCTACAGTTGATAAGAGCATAACATTGCGCTTGCCCATTTTTTTAATCATCCACGGTCCCACAAGCATACCGGGAACAAGTGCATTGTTAAGCACCATATTGCAAACGGTTAATGCAAAGGCACCGCTCTGACCGCCGATTGCGTAATTACAAATCCAGAGGTACATATTGATATTACCTCTGATACCCACAACGATATTAAATATAGTAATAATCCAGAAATATTTATTTGTGAATAACTGCTTTGCACCTTCGCTGAACTTAACCTTTGCAACATATTCCTTATGCACAACCGTTCTTTCTTCCGTGCCGAAATACGCAAAGAAAACAAAAGCAATACCGCCTATGCCGCAGATTGGAAATGCCCAGCGGTACAGTTCAATATTATTCATCGGGTCTGCGCTGCTTGCAAAAACAATCCCTGCAACAAGTGGAATAATAATATTTACAACCGATGACGGAATATTTGAAATAAGCCCTTTGAATGCTCCGATATTTGCCCTTTCCTGCGATACAGGAGATATTGTCTGCTCTATTCCTACAAGGCACTGTGTCAAAAGCGTATAGAAAAATGTGCCTATCTGTATAAGCATAAACATTATAAAGCTTGCAAGAGAAACCTCAATATGCGATGCGGCAACTGCAAAAACGGGAATAGACGGAATGTCAAAACTGAAAAGTATATTATCAACCCATGCCTGCGGTATAAAAGGAATAAATGTAAAGCAAAGAACGGTCAGTATAGAGGTCCAAGGCAGAAATGGCTTAAACTTGCCTTTCTTTGAATTTGAATTATCAATCATCATAGAAAGAATAGGTGCTCTCACCAAGCCGAAAAGTGAAGCAACAATACCTGCAATAAATACAAATCCTGTTGATACTTTAAAATAGCTTATCATCATAGGAATATTTATTGCAATTGTTGTCCAGCTTATAATAACACTTAAAAATGAAACAGAGCCGCTGCCCAGAGCCATATTAAGAAATTCCTTGTAATTTACATAATATCCGTCAGGCGGCGTTTTCCAATGCTTTTTAAGTGTGGCAACACCTGTTGTGATTTTTGTACCCAAGCTTTCCTTTTGTTCCATAATTTTACCCCTTAATTTTAATTACATATTCATTATAAATGCTT
>DKYL01000029.1:8522-14430 GCA_002493325.1 Ruminococcaceae bacterium UBA7101 | reverse complement strand
TAAAATAATTAAGAAAATATGCTGTATAGTTTAGAAAAACTGCTATTTTTTATGATTGCTTTTCTAAATTTTCAGGCAGAATATCTAAAGTATAAATGAAATCCATATGTTAACATAAAAGCATAAATCCGAAAGGAGAATTTTATGAAAACACCTTTAAAATTCAATTACGATTACGCAAGCTGTATGGTTATGAAGTTCGGTATGGCATATCCCGAAAAGAAAATTCCGAATAAAAGCCATGTTGAATTAACCTTTGCTCAGGCACTGGAGTATATTAAGAAGATAGATAATATTACGCAGGGAATTACAAAAATATATTATCTTGTCGGATGGCAGTATCTCGGTCACGATGATAAATATCCTGATTTTTTTGAGGTGAATGAAGCGCTCAAAAGACCTGAGGATAAAACCGCATATGACAGCTTTAAATGGCTTGCTGAGGAAGCAAAAAAATATCATTCCGTTATAAGTGTTCACATTAATTTTAATGATGCTTATGACAATGCACCGTCATTTAATGAATTTGTTAAGGCAAACGCACTTATAAGAAAGAAAAACGGAAAAATTGACCCCATTGAAAATTATAACGGCAGAAAGTGCTACAAAACCTGCCACAAGACTTACTGGGAATCAGGTTTATTCAAAAAAATGTTTGACAGATTTGTTGATACCTTCCCCTTCGTTGCCGCAGCAGGCACAATTCATGTGGATAATTTTCAGTGCTATAAAAATTATGCGCCCTATATCAGCATTAAAGAAATGCAGGATGCACGGCGTGAAATGATAAAATATGTACACAGTAAGGGTATAGACATAACATCGGAATTTACATATAAGGAAAGTGAAAGTCTGCCGAACAAACCTATATTCGGTCTGCCGAGAGATCATTTCAGTAAATATCCGCATGATACCGTCGGCTTAATTCCGCTGAGCTGGTGGTGCTACAGATTGACACCGCAGGAATTAGTTGACATACCCCCTCAAATCTACTGCGGCGGAGAATACAGAGAAAAAGCATATAACAAGCTTCTTTATGGCAATATGCACGGTGAGGATATTGTTAAAAAGGATAATAACAATTGGGCTGAAGAATTCATACACAGATTTGCAACCTATCAGGTACCCTGTCATTTTCTCAATTCACATAAAAGATTAGCCATTAACGGCAAAAGGAATAATCTTTCATGCATATTCAGTGATAATATCATATCATACGCAAAGGGTGAAAAAATTACCCGAAATAATAAAATTATAAAAGACGGTGACACTCTCCTGCTGCCATTTGTACATAAAGAAAAGCAGTATATTGCATACAGCAACAAGGGCGATTTCAGAGAGTGGGATATATTCGAGAATGATGTTTCAAAAGCAAAAATATATCAGATAACCGAAAAAGGCAACAAATTTATTAAGGAAATTCAAGTACTGAATCATAAAATGGAGCTTTTGATTAAGCCCAAAACTGCACTGCTTATTGTTTTAGAGTAAATAAAAAATCACATTCGTTATACAGCGAATGTGATTTTTTATTATTCAATTTCCGCAAATACTTTGTAGGACGGTTTTTCATCGGCATATAAATCCGTTGAGCCGTGAATACGCTGTTTCATTTTACCCTCGCCTGCCTCACCGCAATGCGTTCTGTAATCATTGAGGGAAAACCAGACATAACCGACCATATTGGGAAGAGATTTGTAAATCGGTATTCTTTGCAGAAGAATTTCTGTTCGTCTTTCATCTCCGCCTTTAAAATGCGGTTCGCACAGACCGAATTCCGTTACCATTGACGGCATATTGCCACATCTTTTATGCGTTTCAAGAATTGTCTTTTTCACATTACTGCAGGGCTGCCACAGACCGAGATATTCATTCCACATAGCAATATCTCCGTGCTTAGCCGCATCATCTTTTGCCAAAAACTTTTTAAATGACAGTGTGTTGGACACATAGTTCACAAGCCGTGTAGGATCCTTGAACTTAAAATAATCGTACATAGTGTTTACATACTGTATGGTTTCCTTCGTTCTGCCGCCGAGCTCATTACCCACACCCCAGCAGATAATAGACGGATGATGCGCATGATAATGTACCATCGCATCCGCCTGCTCTTTGGCTATTGCAAGCTGCAGCGGCGTTGCCTTTTTCGGATGACCCCAATAGGGAATCTCCTCCTGCACAAGAAGTCCGTTTTCATCACACCAGTCAAATATTGATGTATCCTGTTGCCAGTGAAAGCGTGTGAAGAGACAGCCTGCATTTTTAAGCTGTGAAAGACATTTTACACTGTGCTCAAAAGGCTCTGCCATACCATATTCAGGATGCGAACCCGGCATCCATTCACAGCCTTTCATATAGATGGATTTACCGTTAAGAAGCACCTTGGTGTCCTTAATCTCAATCGTACGGAAGCCGATACGCTTTGAAATTTCATCACTGTCTGATTTGATTTTAACGATATAAAGATTAGGGCTTTCTGTATTCCACAGCTTTAAATTTTCAAAGGGAAATGAAATGACGCTGTCAATAAATACAGACCTGTGAATAACCGTTTCATTGGTTTTAAAGTCAACAATTTCAATTTCAGCTGCCTGCGGAATACAATGAACAGCGATATCCATTACACCGCTGCAAACCGTATCAGTCATACTTTCAATAGTATATGTAACGCTCATATCGAACAAATCATTATTATCGCATATTGCAAGCGTTACATTTCGTATCAGACCTCCGTCATCTGCCCAGTCATAGTCAAGAGCATGGGGCAGCATTTCATTATTCTTATAATTATCAACTGTAACAAGAATACTGTTTTTGCCCTCAGTCAGATAAGCCGTAATATCAAACTCAAACGGCGTATAACCCGAACCTTTGTGAACACCTGCAAAAGCACCGTTAACATAAACCTCTGCTGTATGAAAGGCACATCCAAAATAAAGCACGGCGGTTTTATTTTTGAGCAAATCAATTTCAACCTCTGTACTGTATTCGGACCTGCCACGATATAATTGTACCTGCATATTATCATCCACATTCCACGTATGCGGCAGTGTAACCTGCTTTTCAAAATGAAGACTGTCAATTTTAAAATTCCAATTTTTAAGGTCAATTATCTGTTTCACTGATTTATCTCCTCAAAACCTTTTTTGCCGAGATATATTAAATACCTGCAATAATCATCATTTCGTTTTTGAATATCATCCTGATACACTTCAAGCTCAGGCATAGATACTGCAAAGAAATCATAATCAATTTTATCTGCAATATGCTTTTCACCAAAGGCAATAAGCTGATAAAATGAATTTTCTGCATTTTTAATCTCACCAAGCTCATAAAGGGCAAGCCCCTGATAATAAATATAATCACTCGGCTGGTCATTATAATACCTGACAGGAGCAGGAATACTGCTTCCTGTTGCAGCAAGCTCAAAATATTTTTTTGACTCCACTGTATTTCCAAGTGCCCCAAAGCATTTACCTATTAAATAATAGGCTTTATTGTCAGGCACGTTTTCCAGCTTACCCTCACCGAGATTGTCAGGATAAGTAAGTGTTTTTTTACAAAGCTCTATTGCCTTTTCATAATTGCCATCTGTCATTTCTTTTTCAGCAAGAGCAAAAAGTGCAGTTTTGTACTCACCCGAAACCTTGCCTTCACCGCCCTCCCAAGGATGGAAGGTATGATTTTTCAGGCAGAAAAGAGCCTCGCTGTATCTTCCGTTTAAATTAAGCAATGTGATATAAGCAAGATAAAGCACATCACGCTCTTCAAGAAGCTTTTTATTCTGTTCAAGAGCTTTAAGCCTTTCTTCTGCAGATATACCTGCTTTGGCAGAAAGCTGATCAAGCTCAAGCAAAAATCTGCTGTTTTCAGGCTCCAGCGTACAGGCTTTTTTGATTGCGTTTAATGCTTTTTCCGTATTACGCTCTTTGTTATAGTAAGCAATGGAAAGATTACGGTAAGGCATTGGAAAATCGAGTTTTAACTGCGTTGCTTTTTCCCAGTATTCGCAAGCTCTTTCATACTGCTTTTTATCATAGAGCAGATTACCAAGATAATAGCTTGCCATCGGTGCACTGCCCAACACACAAACAGCATTTTCAAGTATAAGCATTTCCTCAACTGTATTTGGAAATACATAAGCACTGTTCATTGCTTCTGCCTTCTGATAACATTCTTCTGCTTTATCAACATTACCCACATTATATTCTGCATAACCCTTATAATACTCTAAAAGCGGATTATTGTCTTTACAGCTATTCAATACTGCAACTGCTTTTTCATAGAACCCATACTGCATATAATCAAGAGATAATTTAAGATAATTTACAGTTTTTCCAAGTGGCTTATCAAGCAGATAGAGTATTCCGGCTGACAGCTTATCTATTCCATAGCTTTCCTGAAGAAAGTCTGCATTATTCAGATCAAGCAAGTGCATAAGCTCGGCTTTCAGCACTCTTGCTTTCATATTATGATTATTTCTTATCAGAGAATTATTTATAAATTCAAGTGCCTTTGAATACTCCTTATTTTTTACAGAAAGACAGGCAAGATGATAAAAGCCCTGTGATTGCGTTTCTGCACTCCATGTTGATTTATAAAATGCATCATACGCTTTTTCATACTCTCCCAAAAGCTCATAGGCAATACCGAGATTATAATAGCACTCGCCATTATAAGGATTTGGATTTCTCCAAGTCTGCTTTTCAACAGCCTGTTTAAAATAATCAAGGCTTTCCCTGATTTGTCCGTTTCTTAACAAAAGCAAGCCGTAAGCATTATTCAGACGGATATCGGTTTTATCTCTTTTCAAACCCTCAAGATAATAGTCAGCAGGATGATAGGTTGCATGGCGGTATTGCTCAAGATGCTGACCTGCAAGATATAATTCTTCAAGGAAGCTTATATTTTCAGGCTTATCAAGAGCTTTTGCAGGCTCAGGCACAGGCTGTTCGGTTTTAAGATATTCCTTGCAGCTGCAAAGCACTCTGCCTTTTTCGTCAGATACGGTTATTACATAGTCGTTCAAATTATCAACAGCAGCAACAAAGCATTTATCGGGTGAAAGATTTACTGTTTCTGAATAAATTTCTTTGCCGTTTGCATGCACTTTAATCACAGCATTTTCATAAGTGCTTGTTGCATAAACCTTAATCGTATTTTTATCAACACCGATTATGGCATTCTTTGTTGCATCGGACACTCTGCCGACTGTTTTATACGGCATAAAGTATTGTGTAAAAGTCTTTTCCTCCTGGGGCTTGAGCCAAGTGAAATCTGGCTGATTATCGGTGAACACACCTGTCATCAGCTCTATATACGGTCCGTCCTCATCCGTAAGATTTTTATCCCACATTCTGCCGAAATCACCGCACCCCCATGTCCACTGCTTTTTACCGGGTGAAATATGATGGTCTGCAATATGTAAAAGTCCTGCATCCCTGCCCTCATCAAAATTACCAATGAAATCAAAATCAGAATGTGCTGCCATATAGGAGGTCGGAACCTTTATATTCTTATAGCGTGAAATATCCACACCTGCCGAATAATCATATTTATAATATTCACCTGTTGCAATCGGAAAGGTGGAAACATCTCTTTTTCCGTGGTCATAAACCGCATTCACATCAGGCGGAAACACGGAAAAGGTGTTATCATTTACAGCAACAGCAGGATTTGCCCACCACAAAAAGGTCTGCGGATAATCCGTTGGGTTGTAAAGCTGTCCTTTGATTTCAATATAAGCTTTATCGGGATAAAGGGTAATTGCAGCCATCCCCTTTGTGCCGTACATAATATCTGTTTCGCCCACATAAGCAGTAACAGAGCCGTCAGAATTTTCATTGATTGCATAATCAACAGGGCTGAAGGTTGAAGGTCTGTGATGCTGCGGCCAGTTAAATTCAAT
>DKYL01000029.1:7800-8231 GCA_002493325.1 Ruminococcaceae bacterium UBA7101 | reverse complement strand
ATGCTGCGGCCAGTTAAATTCAATACCGCCTGAAATCCAGGGACCTGCAAGCCCTACAAGAGCAGGCTTAATGACATGATTATAATACACAAAATCATAACCATTTGTTTTGTCATAAGCTCGCTGAATTCTTCCGCCAAGCTCAGGCAGAATCATAACATAAATATAATCATTTTCCAAAATAAGAGCTTTGTATTCTTTCAGCTCCTTTTCATCATAAATCTTTTCTGTTACAGGAAATGGATAAACCTTTCCCGTGCTGCCCTGATATGCCCTTTTTTCAATAAAAAGCGGACTTTTTTCAGGCTCTGCAATTTTATAGGTAGGTATCTTTACAATTTCCTCACGAATTTCAGCTTTCATATTACACCTCAAAATATAGAAATATTGACCTTTTGTTTATTTTATTATACAATGATTTCAAGAGGATT
>DKYL01000029.1:2370-7544 GCA_002493325.1 Ruminococcaceae bacterium UBA7101 | reverse complement strand
TTGACCTTTAGCTACTTTTATTATACAATGATTAAAATTGGATTTCTTTTGAAAATCTGCTGAAAAGTTTATAAATCCTGCTGTGAGGTTGAAAATGGAAGAATTACAAAAAGGTATTTTAAGAAAATCAAAAATGTTTTTTTATTCAAACACGCAAAATAAAGATATTTTCTTTTATCCGCTGAGTGCAGGTCATTTCTACTGCAGCAGCGATTACAAGGTTGAGAGAAACCGTTTTGACAGTATTCTGATTACACATATCATACGCGGAAGCTTTTCTTTTTTGGTCAACGGAAAGGAACTGACTTTAAAATCGGGAGAAACTGCTGTTATTGACTGCTTCAATCCGCACACTTACTATACGAATGACAGCTTTGAAGCTTACTGGATTCATATTAACGGAAGCAATATAAAAGAGCTTTTTACGGAATTGATAAGCAGATTCGGAAATATTATCGGCTTTGATAGTGAAATTGAAAAACAAATAAAGGATATTTACAATCTTATAAAGAATAATGAAAGTATAAGCGAAAGCAATATGTCCTCAAAAATATACAGGCTTATCATAAGTCTGTTTAATGTTAACGAAAATAAGATATGCAGCAACACGGTTGTGCAGACAGCAATAAATTTTATACAACAGAATTATCAGAACAAACTGACAATTGATGACATTTCAAAATATATTAATATGAGTCCATCACAGTTTTCAAGACAGTTTAAAAAGCAAACAGGAAAGTCGCCTTATGATTATCTTCTGGGAATAAGACTTACAAAAGCAAAGGAGCTGTTAAAAAATACAAGCCTGCCGATAAGTGAAATTTCTTATCAGACAGGCTTTGCGAACGAATCAAATTTTATTTACTTTTTCAAAAGACACGAAGGAATTTCTCCGCTCAAATTCAGGAATATTTTATTCTGACAGAGAAGGAACAATTTCCACCGTATTGTCGATAAGTGCGTTGTCGGAAATATGCTTAGCTAAAATCTTAACAGATTTATCAGCGTGAATAGTTACAACAGCACCGTTTTTCCATTCAAAGCTGATTTTTACACCGTTTACAACCATATCCTTCACAGCACCCGACTGAGCAAAATTTTCAGGCAAAGCAGGCAGTAATTCGACCGTTTCACATTCTTCCGTTAAAAGCATTTCGTTTATACCTGCAACAAACCCGAGATTGCCGTCTATCTGAAAATAAAACGGCGGATGCACACAAAACAGATTTTTGAATACGGAATGGTTCAGCATACTGCGGATAATCTTTTGAAGAGTTTCTCCCTCTCTAAGCCTTGCGGCTATACAGATTGCCCAAGCCGCTGACCAACCGATATATTGATTGGAATGGTCCGTTCTGTAATGAAAAAGCTGCTGTATCCATTCGGTTTTTTCCCTGTCAGCATAATATCCGATGATATCTGCAGGATAAAATGCATACAGCGGAGAAAAATGCCTGTGCCCTTTTTCAGGCGTATCATAATTCTTATGCCATTCACATATGCCGTTTTCACCTTGTCTGAACGGATATAGCTTTGGCAGTTTCTCTGCGATTTCATTTTTTAAGTTAACATCATCAGAAATTTCAACTGCATTTTTAAAAGCCTGTTTTACAAGTCCCATATCAAAGGCAGACGCATAATCAAGCTTGCACCTTTTTCCGTTGTTTACAAACACATTTTCGGGGGAAGCAGACGGGCAAACCACATACTGACCATTATGCAAAATCAGATAATCATTTGCAAATTTTGCAGACTCGGTAACAATCTCCTTAACCTTATCTGTATAGTCATTCAAAAATCCGTTTTTATAATGGGCAAATATCTCATTTGCAAGCCACACACCGCAAAGCGGTGCAAACATATAATTCGCATCACCCTGAACAGGCGGCGTTTTACGCCATATATCCACATTATGATTACACGCAAAACCACGGCAGCCGTAATTGATTTCTGCCGTTTTTCTGCCATTCTGCAGAGTTTCATAAACCATTTGAAGAAAAGGTTCAATACATTCCGACAATCCTGCACGTGATGCGCCCCAATAATTCATCTGGGTATTTATGTTCACCGTATAATTACTGCTCCACGGCGGTCGGACAGCGTGATTCCATATACCCTGCAGATTCAGCGGCTGACCGCCTTTTCGGCTCCCCGAAACAATCATATATTTACCGTAATTATATAAAAGCTCGCAGAAAGCTTTTTCATCTGCTCCTTTTTTTACGGCATTCAGCAATTCTTCTGTCGAAATATCTTCATCCTTATGAAAGGAAATGCTTTGCTGATTATAAAGCCTTGAAAAGTCATCGATATGTCTTTTCTTCAGCACATCATAGCTTTTTTCAACTCTGTTCAGATGCAATCTGCATTTTTTTATCACCGCATTTGTATCTGTACAGGGCATTTTATCAAAGCCGTTAAAGCCTGTTGCAGTTGCAAAATAAACAGTCACCTCAGATGCACCTGCAATTTTAAGACTGTGTTTTCGGCTGATAAGCATACCATCTGTAAAAATCTGTGCACAAAGACAAAAAGCCATACCTTTTTTCTCATTGTATTTTATCGGGAAAAGCTCAGTGCGCAAATAATTCGGTGCGGCATAATCAGGTGCATTGCCGTAAAGCATTAAGCAGCCTCCATCTGTCCTTACAGAATGATGCAGCTTGCTTTTCGCCTTCATTTTCACAGAAAATCTTTTGTCGGCTTTTATTCTGTAAACCGTTACCTTGTCAGGGTTTGAAGAAAAAATTTCAGACTTGAAGCCATTTGATTTAACCGTATGTATTCCCGTTGATAAATCAAGACTTCTTGCAATTATATTTCTGTCTGTCTTGCTGAAATCAAACAAAACATCTCCGAGCGGCAAAAATGTTTCACTGTAAAAGCCCTTCAGCTTATCT
Source organism: Ruminococcaceae bacterium UBA7101 (assembly GCA_002493325.1). GTDB lineage: Bacteria > Bacillota > Clostridia > Oscillospirales > Acutalibacteraceae > Eubacterium_R. Next base: position 4,644 of record DKYL01000029.1, on the reverse strand, counting down.
TCGCAAAGTGCGTCTGCCTCGCTGTTTCTGCCCTCGAAAATCAGCTTTCTGACTTTTTCAAGATTATCAAAGCTGTCAGCAGCATTATAATTTTTCGGATACCCCGACCATAGTTCCCCGTCATTAAAGCACAGTCTTTCTTTTTTTGAAGATCCGTACACCATAACCCCTGTAAAGCCGTTGCCTATCGGCAAAGCCTCACGCCAATTTTGAGCTGATTTTTTATACCAAATATTATGCATTTTTTCACCTTACTGTTGCACGGAAATATTCCTGCAATTTTTGTGCTTAATTATTTTATGCGATTTAAAACGATTATTCTTTATTTCGATGTTATCAGAGGATTTCGCTTTTATACAAAAACCTTTATATTTTTTGAATGTGTTTCCGATTATTCTGATATTTTTATGCACTGCCGCAAAATGCACATTGTTTTCGGGCTTTATCAGAATCGACGTTTGACCGCAGTATTCTATTGTATTATTGCTTATTGTTACATCACGGCACATACCGCTTTCATACCAGCTTTTCGCATCGTCTGAAAGCAAAATACTGCTCATTGTGGTACTGATAAACTGATTGTTTTCCACAAGAACCCTGCCTCTGGTAGTGAACAGTAAGCCCCTTGTTATAATACGATTCAGTACATTATTTGAGAAGGTTACGTTCGGGCAGGCTGAGATATCTTCAATTACATCACCGACTGCTGCCTGTTCGGCAGAATCAAGTGTCAGTCTGATTTCATATTCTCCAATCAGCTCCGTGTTGATAATCACAGCCCGTGCTGTTTCCAACAGTGTTTTTGGATTAACAAATGCAATTGTATCACCTGCACGCAGCGGATTGAAACCGTGTGACTGCGGATGCATAAATCTTACAGTGATTCGATTTTCCTTTTTTTCGGTTATTTTAAAATGAATTCCGTGTACATTCAGGCAATCATCGCCTGCACCATCAAATCGGTTGTTATCAATAAAAACACTTCCTCTGCACATACAAATCTGAATGAAATCTGCAACGGAAGCCATTTTTCTCGGTGCATTTTCCTCCGGTGCAAATACAGAATTGACAAGCGAAACATTTTCACTGTCCTGTGCAACAAGTGCAAGTGAATAATTAAAACGCTGCTTTATATTATCCAGCCTGATATTTTTGCATCTGTTGACAAATATGCCTGCAAACTGACGGCGGACATCAAACAGATAAAAGCAGTCCCCCATTTTAAATCTGCAAGTGTTAAAATACTTTGCACGTACTCTGCCGTTTTTCAAATCTGTCACACCTGTACATCCAATCAGCGGATGTGATACACGCTTCAGCATATGGGGTGTTTTTCTTCGCATCAGACCTATCCAATGTGCATTCAGTGCATTTTCATCAGCAGCACAATAATAATCAGCACCTTTGAAATACAGTCTGTTTTCCTTTACTTCATAAACACTATCCTTATCAATATCAAATTCCACATTAAAAAGTTTTTTTCGGGCAACTCTGAGTTCATGCATATCCGGGTGGGAATGACGAATTTCCATATTCTTCAGTGTAATATCACAGCAGCTTTCCAGCGCTATATTTGTGACTTTACCGTTCATAACAAAAACAGAATTATTCCCGTCAAATACAAGATGATTTATACCGTTAAAATAAAAAGGGACAGCATTCAGATGCGGTGTTTCATTCTTTGAAAATTCATTGTCACCAACAGTGTTCGTAATAAAAAGCATATGTTTTTTGCATTTTTCACTGTCAATAAAATACGTACCCTCTGAAAAACAGACCGTTTTTTCTTCGGAAATATTTTTTAATGCTTCAATCAGTTCAAACAATTTTTCTGTTATATCATGGTCAGGATAAATTCCCCAATCCGTAGCATTTACAATATTCATAAAACACATCCCTTTTCAGAATAATATTTACCTACAGCAGTTCAAGTGCTATAATTTTAGGTGCTTTTCAGCATAGTTATTGTGCAATTATATCTTTTATAAATAAAATTATACAGTATGTTCAAGTTAATAGATTTTGAAAAACAACCATAAAATTAAGAAATCCTATCATTCTATATCAAATCATTCCGCAACTCATATAATTTATTAACTGCGTTTGCAACCTCACACTTATTCGGATACTTAACTTCACAAAATTGCAGAATATTGTTTGCAGTTCGATTTTTGCAAAAAGAAAAAGCCTTAAAAACCGCTTGGTTAAGCGAAATTTAAGACTTTCTTATGGCAGGGGCAGAAGGACTTGAACCCTCGGCACGCGGTTTTGGAG
>DKYL01000029.1:0-2072 GCA_002493325.1 Ruminococcaceae bacterium UBA7101 | reverse complement strand
CCCTCGGCACGCGGTTTTGGAGCGTATTAAGTGGTGTTTTATTCTGTATTAAATGGTGTTATATTGTTTGATATTAACAATAAATGGAGTCACTATTCAGCTATAATGCACAAATCATCCTTGCGTTTACCCATTACAAATGAATATTTTATGTAAAAGTGTAGATAAAGTGTAGATGATTTTGCAAAAAGTGTAGATGAAAAGCAGTCGGCTATATCCTTAAATTAAATTTGAGTAAAGAGTAAATATAAATTTAATTTTTATTGAGATTTAATTAAAAAAATATACTACCCTACAATCGGACAGTACATTTCACTATTTTGTAAATGATTCTATTAACATATTTATTGCTTGTATCTGATTATCTTTAAGTTTTGAAGTGTCAATTTGGATAGGAGGATGCTCATTTGATTTCCCAAGCAAATAATCAACGCTACAATTATATAGATATGATATTGAAAGCAAAACATCAATACTTGGAGTTCTCTCACCGGTTTCATAACCAGAAATGATAGATGGTGAAATTTCTAATCTATCTGCAACCTCTTTTTGTGAATATCCATACTTATTACGAAGTCCTTTTAACTTTTCAGGCAATCCTTTAATCATAGTGTTATCCTCCAACACTTATAGTAAACTATACTTTGTTACAATGGGTGTTGAGCGTAGTTACTGTAAGTGTTGATTTATACAACTAATTGTGTTATTATTTAGATGGATAATGTAATCGTAACATTATAAAATAGTTTTAGAATAACATAAAGGGATAGTTTTTATATGAATAATAAAATATGGTATTGCCCTATCTGCGGTATGAGCAAACAATTATATAGTAACACAATATGTGATTGGTGTGGAAATTCAATCAAAATGGTTGAATCAATTCATCCATACATATATTATTCAGAACAAGCACAAAAAATTTATTCTAAAGATTTCCTATTTAATGTTACAGAAGAAGAAAAACAAAGTATTTTAATAGAAGAAGCAAGAAATAATCCCTTATTTAATGAAGCTACATCAAAACAGGCTTTTCATAAATGGCAAAAACAATCAAGCCAAGCCAATACAACATATTTTCAACAACTTAATAAAAATACAGAAAATGTCAATAAACCAAAATGTCCGACTTGTGGCTCTACTGATATAAACAAAATATCTACTGCTTCAAAAATTATAGGAGCAGCCACATTTGGTCTATTAAGCAAAACGGCAAAATCACAATTCAAATGTAGTAATTGCGGTTATAAATGGTAAAACATTGGGGGATGTTTTCTATATGAAAACCTATAAAATATTATTTTCTATATTAGCAGTAGCATCATTTCTTTTATTTTGTTCTTGTGCAAATAATAATAATAATAATAAGCAAGAGCAACAATTAGATGCAACAACCTCAATAATAGAAGAAAAAACCAACAATGAGATTTACAAAGAAGATAATAGCACCATTTATAAAACTGCGATAGAAAACTTAAATAGTAATAACTTATCATATGCAAGAGAATTGTTTGCTTATTTAGGCGATTACCAAGATGCAAATGAATATATAGGCTTGATAGACTTCACAACTAACATATATGGAGACTATTATTTTGTTAGAGCCGGAGATTCAAAATATACATTTCATATTACAAAAAATAATGTTAAAGTTGAAAATCCGTCAATTTCCTATTCAGACACATATGATTCTTTATCTTTTTCTATGGATGATGAATTTGGCTATAAATTGGTTGCAAAAAACGGGTATGGAACATACATATTTGTAAAAAAGGATGGAATTGTTTATTATCGTTCTATTGGAGATACATACACAAATTCGGATTACTTTGATGAAACAGAATACAGCAGACTGTATTTACAACCAGATGATTATGTAGCACCAAAAGAACCAGAAATTGGAATGACCACAGAAGAAGTTAAAAACTCAACCTGGGGAAAGCCAACAAAAATAAACAAAACTACTACAAAATATGGCGTTCACGAACAATGGGTATATTCATCTGGGAAATATATTTATTTTGATGACGGTTTTGTAACATCAATACAGAGACTGTAAAATAAAGTGTGTA
>DKYL01000037.1:1964-6178 GCA_002493325.1 Ruminococcaceae bacterium UBA7101 | reverse complement strand
GTGGTTTTTTTATCGATATAATAAAAAAACAGTACCGTTATGGTACTGTTGACAAGTTTTGCTGAATATGATAATATAAGGATAGATAAAGGGCTTGTCCAATAGACGGTGATGCCCCGAGTATAAGCTAATAGCCGCTCGTTTTCTCAGGACGGGGCGGCTATTTCTTTTTAATTACCATTATGTAACCTGTTGCGAAAATCAATATTAAAATGATATATACGAACTGTTCCATTGGCAACGCCCCCTTTCGGGAGCAAGATTTCACCGCCTACCGCTTCGCGATAGTTTCCTTTATCTACCATTCAAAATTATACAATATCCAACATTTGTTGTCAACATTGCAATTGTCTTACATATTCAGTTTTTCAAGGTCCTCTACCCTATGATTGAGGACCTTTATTTTTTCCTCGACTACGGGTATTCTTTCAGCAAAATTGTTATGCTTATCCACCTTCTGCTCAAGCTGCTTCAGCCTGAAATTTGTCAGCTTGGAGGATGCAATAACACCGATGAAAGACCCTATGATTGTGCCTGCCATTCCCAGCAGAGCTACAATAATATCATTACTGATTTTCTTCAACCTCCTCACTCCAACTCTGAGTAATAACCTCACCGTCTGTATATATCGGTGTTCTGTAAAAGCCCTCCTGTGTTTCGGGGTAAGGCTCAATGATTAAATTCTTGTAGCCCAGCTCCCTGAGCTTGTCCTCAGGCGGATTGCTTGTTACTGTCCCCTGCTCCTTGATATACTTCGGTGCTTTTTCTATTTCTGTTTCGCTTATGTATTTATACATCATAATTGAATGCCTCCTGTCCTATTATGTCATACTCAAATCTTCCACTTACCTTATCATACAGGCAGGGCGTGCCCTGACTGTCCAACACAGGCACTGCGTGATAGATTTCTTCTCCGCTTACCTTGTCATAGCCTATCAGTTCATAGAGTCGCATTTTTACGAGCGTTTTCTCACTTGTATGCAAATCGCTTAAGCCTGAAATCTGACACTGACCGAATACACCAAGACCCACGTCATCAGGCGGTGCTATGGAACTATAAATATTGACTGCCTTTGAGTCATCAAACACAACATTGCCCTTTGCATCGTTATACAATATCCTATGTCTTTTTTTATCTAATGCAATGCCGCCTGACTCTCTGCCTGAGCCCATCTGTACAGCTCTGATATATCCTGCAGAAAGCTTAACAGGTCTGTACCTGTGACCGTCTGCATAATATGCACAGCCGCATCGGTTTGCTATATAGTCATAAACGGTTTCTGTCAATGCAAAATCTATATAAACAGTTAAATTGTTTGACGGTTTCATACCTGTTTCAATAACCTGCTTGCCTGTACTTTCTATATATGCAAGCCGCTGATAGTTCGGCTTGGCTGAGAGCATAGCCCTTAGTTTACTCCTGAGCATAGGGAACACCTCTTGATACGGCATTGACGTTGATTCCGTCATACCAGAACATCACGTTATAGGTTGTATTTGCCTTTGGCACAAAGACATTGTCAATGCAGTCATCACCTGTGAACAGGATTGTCTGCGGATAGTTCAGTATTGTAGGCTCATTGCCGCTGTTGAACACAAGGCTTGAGATATAATCGTCAGGAATAGCAGACGGTAATGAAAGCTGCAGCCACGTACTGGTGAAAAAATAAGGTTCAGGGCGGCGATGCTCACAGTTATGCTTCAGCTCAAAGGCACGGTCTAACTTATTATCGATTTTGGGTTTTATTGCTTCAAGTTCCTTTTCAATTGGTCTGACTGCTTCACGGATTTCCTCTCTGATTGCATCTGTTGAAAAGCCGTCATAAAACACAAGCTCATCATTTTCCTTAACAATGGGTGATATTATCGTTTCTATTCTGCCATCGTCCAATTCAGCTCCGAGAAAGAAAAACAAAATACATTCTCCCTCCTGCAAGCTTTCTTTCAGATTTGTGACATATTCTTCATCATCAAACAAGGCATCATATTCCTCTATTGTTTTTACTACTATGATGTCCTTGAGCTTGCCGTCATTCAAGGCTTGCTGTGCTTTTAGCGTTTTGAGGGAAACATATCCCTCCGGATTAACCGCAAGAAACTTATCCACATTTTCTGTACCCTGAAATTTATCAAGCTTATTTTTGTAGTCAAGCATCTGGTTTTCATCAAAATTATAAATATGATCATCAGGCTTAGCCCTTTGGATAAGCGTAAAATGTATGATTTTCTTTGTCCTGCCTGCTGCACCATTATCAATATAAAGCCAAGCATCAAATGCACTTTTGTCAAGTGTTAATGTCGAGTCAGGAATACTGCACGTATTGTCAATAACCTTAACTGTGACAGTGTCAGCACTTTCCTTTACAGGGAAATGAACCTCGCTGTCAGCAGGAACATTGTCAAAGCTCAGCACCTGACCATAATCCCATTTAAAAAAGGTTACATAGGCTGTACCTGACTTGTTGAATTTAACAGTATTATTCATTTAGTCCTCCTTAAAATTAGGTATAAAAATACGGCGCACCTTTCAGCCGCCGTTATAAATCAAACAATGCTATCGCACCATATTATTAAATATGAATAAATTTATTTGCAAAAATCAGCATTTTGTGTTATTTTAATGCTGAAGGGATGATAGAAATGAAAAAGAAGCTTATATCCATAGTAGTTACAGTTGTATTTGTTGCTGGTGCTGGAACTGCTGTGGGAGTCATTGTTAATCACTCTGACAACAAGAACATTGACGAAATTGTTAATTCTGCTGTTTCACAGGCATTGGCTACAACCGAAAGCTCAACAGAGCAAACATCCACTGAGGAAAGCACCACAGCACCTGCAGTTGAAAAAAGTACTACGGCTAAATCTACTGCAAAAGCTCCTGCTGACACAACAACTGCTGAAACACCATCTACAACAAAAAGCATTTCGGAACAAACTACTTATATTTATGTTATTGATAAATCATGCCAAGCAAAAGTAAATGGAAAAATAGTAACAGTTAACCTTATGGGGGGAAAAATCCTGATGTTGGCAAATATTTTTATGTTGAAAATGGTAACAAAATTTTTATTGATGATATAAGCAAAATAGAATTTATTGAGAACACTACCCAAAATACTAATACATCTATTGCAGAACAATAAATTTTTCTTACATAGAGGAGCAGAAAGTGCTCCTCTATTTTTTATTACTATATCATTTATATCAACCACCACATAACCGCCGTTGGCACCTGTAATCTGATTGGAAACCAGGGTCAGGGCTTCATCAAGATATTTATACTTATTATCACTTGCCCGCTTAAAGGCTGTGAAGGTGCGGCTTAACGGACCTGTGCGGTTTGCCTGTTCAACCTAAAACAGCAAGTGGCATATAATTTATTGATTTTTTTGGTGTAAATTATTTGCAAAAATTTCCATATTATGGTATTGTAATGTAGAAGGGATGGATGATAGAATGAAAAAGAAGATAATAGCAATTGTTATTTCTGTTGTTATTGTTACAGGAGCAGGTACAGGCATCGGCGTTTTTGTTAAGCAAAGCAATGACAAAAACACACAAGAGCTTATAAACGCTGCTGTTTCACAGGCATTAGCCACAACTGAAAGTACTGCAACAGCCGAGAGTACAACAGAAGAAGCAACAACAGAAGAGAGTACCACAAGAAAACACTTAGGTGCTCCTCAGCCCAAAACTACAACGGAGAATACTACTAAAAGTACAACAACTACCACTACAACACCTGATGCTATATATCATGGAACCGGCACTAAAACTACAACTGAATATATTCAACCATCCCTCGAGGATAGGCATTGTAAACAGTATAAAAGAGCACTTATTAACGGAGAAAAAACAATGGTTTGTATCATAGAAGGAAACTGTCCTGATGCTGGCAGATATTGTTATTGGGATAAAAACGATAATTTAATATATATTGATGATTTATCCCAGATTGATTTTATTGATGAATAAGGTACTTACAGAGCAGAATTAATCTGCTCTGTTTTTTATTGAATTTTCCAATACAGTTAATCTTTCATTCAAGCTGTCAATCTCTTTCTTTTGCTCCTGAATCAGTTTAAGCATAGCAGGTATCATAATTCTGTCTTTAAAAAATTAATTTTTCGGTGTAAATTATTTGCAAAAGTTTCCATATTATGGTATTGTAATACTGAAGGGATGATAGAAATGAAAAAGAAGATAATAGCAAT
>DKYL01000037.1:0-1558 GCA_002493325.1 Ruminococcaceae bacterium UBA7101 | reverse complement strand
TGTTTCACAGGCATTAGCCACAACCGAAAGTACTGCAACAGCCGAAAGTACAACAGAAGAAACAACAACAGAAGAGAGCACCACAAGAAAACACTTAGGTGCTCCTCAGCCTACAACTACAACAACTGCAACTACGACTGAAGTTTCTATGACTTCTTCTACAGCACCTGCTATAGTTTATAATACAAACAATGCACAAAGCGCCTCTGATAATGATGAAAAAAAGCAAAACAAAAACACCGATTTTATTAAAAAAGAACTTGGAATAGGAATAGAAACACCTTTAGGATATGTTAATAAATTAGATAAACATAAAGATGAACTTGGATATTATTGGGTTATAGATGTATCATACGAAAAAGACCCAAACTCTGGAATACTCTATTCATATTTTATTGATGAAGATAATAAAATCTTCATATTTGACGATAACGGAAAAAGAGAATATCCCGATTTTAATTGAGGTAGGTTTATCCTACCTCTTTTCAATTATTTTTAATCGTTCATTTAATTTAACCAGTTCGTTTTTTAATTCATCAATTTCTTTCTTCTGTTCCTGAATCAGTTTAAGCATTGCAGGTATCATAATTCTGTCCTGCCAGGACTCAGGCTCACCCTTTTCATTATATATACAAGCGTTAGGATAATACTTGTGAACATCCTCAGCAGTAATACCTATCTGTGTTCCAGCTACAAGCTCAATATCTTTATAATCATCTTTATAATTATACTGAACAACAGGCAAAGCATAAAGCCTTTCAGGATTTAACCAATCTTCAAGTTCTTCCGCTATATTTTCTTTGTATCGTTTTGAAGATGTGGTACAAACAACAACACCGCTGGAATTTACGTATAAGGGAGCTAAATTATTATTAGCTGTCCAGTTTATTGTCAAGTCACCTTTAATTACAGTATTTCCGTACAATCCAATTCTGCTTGCGTGCAAATACATAGCATTATTACCACCATTGGCACTCAATACAAACCCACCAGCAGAGAAAATTGTATTTCTTTTGCCTGTTCCTACATCAAATGAAGAACTCCTGTTATCAATGGTAAATATAGTTGCATTATTTTCCTGAATTTGTAAGCTTGCACCTTTATCACCTCTATACTTTAAGTACAAAGTACCTCCTTCTAATAATGTACGATAATTTTTGTTGTAAGAACCATATCCAAACGCAAAGCTACCATCCCTATAAGGACTAACAATCTCGTCACCATCATCATCAACAATACTTGAACCTAAACTTAACTGATTTTTAACAAAGGCTTTACCTTCGGCAGTTATAAAGAACTTGCCATAATACTCACCATTACTTTCTTTTTTCTGAACGGAGAACACCCAACGATCAGCATTATTAGGACTTCCCATATAAGTCCTGTAATCACCATCATCTTTAGAAAAACCATCCTCACTGATATTCCACCCGGCAATTATACCATTTTTGAACATAACCTCGCCGTTACGGCGGATATAAAAGCTTTCTGTTTTATATTTGCCATTTTCGTCCGTTTCGCTGTTTTTACCATTAGAAAAAACATTACAGTAAACTGC
>DKYL01000089.1 GCA_002493325.1 Ruminococcaceae bacterium UBA7101 | reverse complement strand
ATTTTCCTTGAAATTAAATTATAAAAATATATGTACACATTAACACATAGCATAATAATTGTCAATTAAGTATTGACAATTTCATTAAATATGTTATCATATTCCTATGCTTTTAGTAGGAATACAAACAGAACGTGAGGTATTATATATATGAATCAAAAATTCACTGTCACAGGAATGAGCTGTGCCGCCTGCTCTGCAAGAGTTGAAAAAGCAGTTGCACCGCTGTCAAACGAGGTTAATGTCAACCTGCTTGCAGGCACGATGACAGCAGATTATGACTGTGACACAAAGGAAATTATAACTGCCGTAAAAAAAGCAGGCTATGGCTGTGAGGTATTCAAGCTAAAAAAGGCAGACAGTGCACACGAAATAAAGGAAATGAAAAAAAGAGTAATCCTGTCTGTGATTTTTTTAGTGTTTCTTATGTATTTTTCAATGGCACATATGCTTGGCTACAGTCTGCCCTGGATATTAGGTGAACATATTCCTAATGCCGTTGCCCAATTGATTTTTCTTATACCGATAATGATTGTGAATTACAAGTTTTTTACCAATGGCTTTAAATCCCTTATTAAACTGAACCCCGATATGGACAGTCTTGTAGCAATCGGTTCAGGTGCATCATTTATTTACAGTATGATTTCTCTGATATTCTTTGACGAAGGACATCTTTATTTTGAGTCAGCAGGTATGATACTTGCACTGATTACAGTGGGAAAATATCTTGAAACCATAAGCAAGGGTAAAACCAAGGATGCTATCAATGCACTGATTGACCTTGTACCTGAAAAAGCAATTGTATTAAAAGATAATGTAGAAACAGAAATTGAATCGTCAATGATAAGCAAGGGTGATCTCGTTGTAGTAAAGCCCGGTATGAGAATTGCCGTTGACGGCGTTATAGTGAAAGGCAGCGGTTCAATCGACCAGAGTGCAGTTACGGGTGAAAGCGTGCCTGTTGATTTAACTGTCAATGATAAGGTAATCAGCGGAACGGTTAATAAAAACGGAACATTTATTTTTAAGGCAACGGCAGTCGGTGATGAATCAACACTTTCAAGAATTATAGCCCTTGTTGAAGAGGCTTCATCATCAAAAGCTCCTGCACAAAGACTTGCCGATAAGATTGCATCTGTTTTTGTGCCTGTGGTTATTGTTATAGCTATTATTGCCTTTGCTGTATGGCTTATTATAGGAAAAGGTTTTGAATTTGCTTTCTCCATAGGTGTATCCGTGCTTGTAATAAGCTGTCCCTGTGCACTTGGACTGGCAACTCCCTGTGCAATCATGATAGGAACGGGCAAAGGTGCAGAAAACGGAATTTTGTTCAAGGATGCTGCAGCACTTGAAAATTTAGGAAAATGCAACACAATTGTTTTTGATAAAACAGGAACGATAACGCAGGGTGAAATGTTTGTGACAGATGTTACGGACAATGCGGATTTGAATATAATTTACAGCATTGAAAATATATCCGAACATCCCCTCTCTGCCGCAATATGTAATTACTGCAAGGAAAAAGGTGCAAGGCTGCTGCCTGTTGAAAGCAGTGAATATATTATAGGTCAGGGAATTGTTGCAACCATAAATGGTAAAACCTATAAGGCAGGCAACAGCAAGCTCACAGGCTTTACTGACAATGAATATTCTTACAGCGGGAAAACCGCAATACTATTCACCTGTAATGACGAATATATGTGCACGGTTGCAGTTGCTGATAAAATCAAAGAAGATGCAAAAAAAGCCATTGAAAGTATCCACCTTGATACAATTATGATAACGGGTGACAACGAAATCACCGCGTATGCTATAACACAGCAGGTCGGAATAAAAAACTTTATTGCATCTGCTATGCCTGATGATAAGGAAAAGAAAATCAAGGAATTGATTGACAGCGGAAAAACCGTTGCCATGATAGGTGACGGAATTAACGATTCCCCTGCCCTCACACGTGCCGACGTAGGTATTGCAATCGGTGCAGGCTCTGACATAGCAATAGAATCGGCTGACGTTGTTCTTGTAAGTGATAAGCTGACAGACGTATCCAAAGCAATCAGATTATCGAAGAAAACATTAAAGAATATCAGAGAAAATCTTTTCTGGGCATTTTTCTATAACTGCCTTGGGATTCCACTGGCAGCAGGCGTATTCTACGGCATATTCGGCTGGACACTCAATCCTATGATTGCAGCAGCCTGTATGAGTTTAAGCTCCGTAACAGTTGTATGCAATGCGCTGAGATTAAGACACTTTAAATAACAAAGAACAGAGAGCTGTATCCTTTGATACAGCTCTCTGTTCTTTGTTCTGTTATGAATTAATCTTCAACTGCTATTTTGAAAGCAGCTTCAACATCTGTAAGATATTTGTAATTATACCATGGCGCATCGTGCTCAATCATTTTCAGTATTTCAGGGCAAATATCCTTATTGATAATAAACTTCGTTATTGAAAATTGTTCACGGATGTTTTTGGTAAAGTATTTAACATTAAACAACTGAAAATCAGTCAGCATTAAAAACACACCCTGCTGAAATTTCATTCTTGTATTTGTAGGAACATCAATCAGTTTTGCCTTAGGAACAGGTCGGGTATTAAGCCTTTCAAGATGCTGTCTGAAATCCTCTGTCATACGAAGCCCTTTATTTTCAATAACCTCCTTGACGGTCTTTTTAATATCCTCTTCATCAAAGCAGCTGACATAAATATCAAGCTCTTTGAGCCATTTGTTGGCGGTGGCTATATCTGTTGTATAATCATCATTATTTTTAAGTTCAAGAACATAAAGCACAATATCATCATCGTAAACTTCACGGTCTTTAAGTGCAAAGGATAAAGACGGATAAACACTTTTTGTAAAATCAATCAGCGGTGAAAAATGGTAATAATGCTGTGCAAAGGCACAAATTTCATAAAGATTATCAATATCAGCAGTGCCCATTGTTTTGTTGAAAACATTAACAAAACTGCCAAGTGATGAATAATAATTATAGATGTAATCGCTGTCAATATGCAAAACACCCAAATCATTATCTGAAAAAAGCTTATCCGGATTTCTGAGCATTGTGGGCAGGAGATTTCTGTTGGGGTCATTAATTCTTTCACCCCTGTAAAAAAGCTGTTTGCCGCTGAGAAAATCACGCATAATTTCATTATTGAAATCATCCATTGTTTCAATTCTTTTACTCACGGCACTGAAATCAAAATCAAGGTTTGAATTTATCTTCTTATTTAATCGATCTAATTTTTCTTTAAAATGCTCACGCGCTGAAAACATATTTACACCCTTGTACTATAAACTGACTGCAAGCTGATAAGCAGCTTCTGTTGCATTGGCAATTCTGCCGACTTTATTGCTGTCACCGATGTTATAAACCTTATAAGCAGAACTATCCTTTATTGCGTTAAACAATGCATTGTCAGGTCTGACTCCCATGGAAAGCACTACGTAATCCACATCAACATTCAGTCTTTTACCCGACTTTACCGCTTCAAGATAAATTCCCTTATCACGAATACTGATAAGTCTGTGACCAGTTAAAAACGCTGTTCCTGCTTTATTGAGAACTGCCATTGCATCGTCCACACCCTGAAACCAAGCACCGGGGGCTATTGACTCAGCCATCTCAACAACAGTTACCTTATTGGCCTGCGACACCAACAGCTCACTTGTTTCAAGACCTGTCATACCAGAGCCGATAACGGCAACATTCTTATTTTCAAGTTTAACTGACCCGTTGAGGATTTCAGTAACAGTTGAAACATTGCTGCCTTGAAATGCTTTTGGAAATACTGCGTTTCCGCCTGTTGCATTGACAACCGCATAAGGCTTTAAGCTGTCAAGCAAAGCTTTATCTGCAACAGTGTCAAACATAAATTCAATATTCTTATCCTTAGCTTTGGCGTATAAATCTGTACAAACCCAAGCCATTTTTTCTTTGTGAGGCGGTTTATCTGCAAGATTAAGCTGTCCGCCGACAGTGCTTTCCTTTTCAATAACAGTTACATCAAAGCCTCTGTCACAAAGGATATTTGCACACATTAAACCTGCAGGTCCTGCACCGACAATAACAACCCTTCTGCCATTACCGTTTTTGTTAAGCTTAACATTTTCTCTGCCGACAAAAGGATTGACGGAACAGTGACCATGGCTGTATTTATAAGCATTTTCCATCATACTTTCAAAGCAATATAAGCAGCAAACACAGCGGCTTATTTTATCCTCATTGCCTGAATAAACTTTATTTGCCCAATGAGGGTCGGCAATAAGAGGACGACCGAGTGCTACAAAGTCCTGAATACCTGCGCAAAGCTGTTCTTCAGCCTGCTGAGGTGAACGAATAAGATTTGCAGCAATCACAGGAATATCAACTACCTTTTTTACTTCCTCAGCAAGATTTTTTCTCCAGCCGCACTGATAAGTTGTCGGCTCAAGCCAATAGTTGAAGGTATCATAAGCGGCAGAGGAAACATCAATGGCATCAATGCCCCTGTCACTTAAAATTTTTGCCATTTTCAGTCCCTCATCAAGTCCGTAGCCTTTATTCGGCTTACCGATTCGGTCATACATTTCATCAACTGTCAGACGGACAACTATCGGAAAATCCTTACCGCAGTTTTTCCTGATACCATCAATAATCTCTGCCAAAAACCTCATTCTGTTTTCAAGACTGCCGCCATATTCGTCAGTACGCTTATTGGTATTCGGTGATAAAAACTGCTGAATTAAATATCCGTGTGAAGCATGAAGCTCCACACCGTCACAGCCTGCTTTCTTAACTCTGACTGCACCTTCAATAAACTGAGCAATCAGCTTTTTTACACCCTTATGAGAAAGTGCTCTGTTGACACTGTTGCTCATCTTGCTTTTTTCACATTTGCTGGGAGCAACTACTCTCGGCACAATATCCTTGTCCTGCAGCTTTTTTCCCGGAGGAATAACAACTCCTGTCAGCAGTTTGGTATAAGCATTTCCCATGAGCTTTTCGCCCGCAATACAAATAGGAACAGTACCCATCATAAGTCCCAGATTCTGTCTGCCGGGGTGATGCAGTTCAACCATAACCTTGCAGCCATGCTTATGTATTCTGTCTGCCATTTCTTTAAGTGCAGGAATCTGATAATCATGGCTCATACCAAGCTGACCGTAAGATGATGCACCTGTGATGTCATTAATTCTTGTAATCTCAGTAAAAATTAAACCAACACCGCCTTTTGCACGTTCCTCATAATAATTCATCATCGTTTCGGTAGCGCATCCGTTATACTGACCAAAGCCCATACACATAGGTGCCATAACTATTCTGTTTTTTATTTCAACATTACCTATTTTCATAGGGGTAAAAAGCTTTTCGTATTTCATAACTGCTCCTTAAATTAAATATAGTACAAAGACCAAGCAAAGCGCTTGGTCTGTTGATTTATTTTTTCGACTTTTTATTCTTCTTATTTTTTTTCTCGCCGTATTTTTCAATCTTTTGCTTGTCTTCATTTCTTGACCATACAATGAACCAGACAACAATCAAAACCACTATTACAACAGCCGCGAGTGCAAGCATTACTTTCGTCATTATAGATTTAAAGGTACCTATCCTTTGACCCATTAAAAACATAAACGGAACAGATAGCGGCGATTTTTCACCATTGCCTTCTTCATCATAACCGCCGTCAACTCCCAAATCAACACGTTCGCCGTTTTCATCAAAATAATAATAGCTGAATGCCTGAAGAGGATCATTATTGCTTTCCTTAGCACTGTAATCTTTATTATATTCAACAAAAAACTCTATGTTGCCATCATCAAGCTCAGCCACATATGACTGCGGCATAAAAGCATACATTAATTTTGTTGTAAAATAAATCTGATTTGTTTTAAAAACAATAAGCCCTGTTATTGCAACAGCAATAATTACAGCAAAAGTAATGATAATATTTCTTTGCTTTTTGGACAAATTCATTTTTTTATTTTCCTTCATTGTCATCACTCCGATTAACATTATAACAAATACAATAAAATAGGTCAAGAAAAAAGGAGTGACAATGCACTCCTTTTTATATAGAAACAAAAATTATTTCTTTTTACTTTTAGCAAGCTTTTCCTTAGCTTCTTTAACAAGCCTTTCATTTTCCTCTGCCTGTTTCTTTTCTTCCTCTACCCTTGCCTTTTCACGTTCAATTTCTTTCCTGCGTTCTTCCTCTTCTTTTGCCTTAACACGGGCAAGCCTTTCCTCCTCAAGTGTTTCGTCACTCTTGGCAGGTGCTTTAGCAACAGCAATGTTAATACCCATTGCTGCAAGCAAAAGCGCAAGTGCAATAAAATAGCCCCAACTGATTGAAGCAGAACCGTTAAGAACAGCAAAATCGCCAAAATTAAATGCAACAGCATCACTTGCAAGTGAACCACTCATAACAAAGCACACAACGCTTGCTGCTGATACAGCAATTGACAAAACATCAAAAACGACTGTTGACTTGGTTTTCGGTTTCTTACACATAATAATGTTTAAGAAAAAAGCTATTACAATCAAAAGTGCACTGAGTACAAACAGGATATAACCTGCAAAAGCAAGCGTTACCGCACCGCTGTACTCCTCAAATTTCATATTTGTAAAGTATAAGCTTGTATCACCGAAAAAGCTTTTGAAAAAGTCGATAAGTGATTTATTTCCGCTAAATGAAATAATGCTTAAATCAAAGCTTTCAGCATCACTTTTAAGTGTTGCCCACGGAAGAATAAAACCGATTGCAGGAAGGAAGGTTAAAATAAGCCTTGCAATTCTCAGCTTTGTTCCGTAAATTGAATAAGCAATTCTGTTCAAAGATCTGTTGAATACTGCAAATTGCTTTTCAGCCTTAATATTATCCTCTTCAAGTCTGGCTTCCCAATTATAATTCGGGATTGATACTCCGCAATTTGAGCATTCTGCCTTAATATCCCATAAATGAAGCTTTTTGCCGCAATTAGGACAGGTACTTGCCATTGATATGTACCCCTTTCAAAGTTTACTTACCTAGCTATTTTATAATTTATTCGACAAATTGTCAATACAAAAGTTAAATATAATTTTAGTATTAATGATAGTGAAAAAAGTGTTGATTTCATATCCTTTATATGATAGTATATTACTGTTATTAATAATCCGGGCAGCTTCCGGAAAGAAATGAGGGAATAATTTTGGCAGAAGAAATTATTACCGAAGATTTAACTCAGGCAGAAATGGATGAGCTTGACAAGCTCGCCTACACGCACAAGCGTTATCTTTCGCCAAAAGAAATCGCTGCATACGTTCTGGTTAACTTTGGTCAAAAGAATTTAACTCAGTTTGTTGATGCATTTAAGGAATTCTTTATGATTCAGTTCCTTAAACTGAATACAACTGCTTATGCTAACATCAATCTCTTTGCATCCATATATGATGCTGTTGATGACACTATTTCAGGTCTTATTATTGACCGAACACGAACAAGATGGGGTCGTATCAAACCTTTCTTTATTTTACCGCTTCCCCTTTGGGTTATAGGCGGATATATGATGTTCTCTGCACCGGATATTAACTCAACTCAAAAAGTTATCTGGGCAACTGTTGCTATCGTCATATACGGTCTTGGTATGAGCTACTTCGGTGCATGGGGTCTTATGATTTATAATATTACTCCAAATACCGCAGAGCGTGACAACCTTATCACAACAACAAAATTCTTTGAATTGTTCGGAACATGGATTCCTTCACTTGTACCTGTATTTGTAACCTTGCTGCCTAAAATCAACAGCAATATTACAATGAAGGGTATATACAGCGGCTTTGCTCAGTTTATGCTTATTCTTTCTGCAGCATTCGCAATATTCGGATGCTTTAATATGAGAGAAAGAGTTCCGCTTATGAGCCGTGAAGAAATGAAGGAAACCTCTATTATTGAATCCTTAAAGAATATTATCACTAACCGCCCTTTGATTGCAGTTATACTTGCTAATTTCTTTAACTCCTTCAAATCAGTCGGCGGATCAACTGAGTCATATTTCTGGCTTAACAATACAGGCTCTTTGATGAATGCAACAATCTGCGGATTGTTTACAGGTATTCCGAACTACATAATGGTTCCCATTGCAGCTAAAATGGTTAAAAAATGGGGCGGAAGAACGACCTCAATCATCGCAGGCTTATTCGGTTTCTTTGCTTATATGACACTCTTCTTCATCGGATATCATCCATTCGGTCAGACCTTTAATGATAATAGAATTTTAAATTTGATTTGGGTTATTTTCGGTCTTACTATCTGCGGACTCCCGAACAAAATTCTTCTTGTAAGTGGACAGATTGTTACTGCAGAGGCACTTGACTATATGGAATGGAAGCACGGATTGAGAAACGAGGCACTTGTTACAACAGTTCAGGGTTACTTCGGTAAGCTTGCTACATCTGTAACAGGCTGGATGTCAGGTATGGTACTTACATGGATTAATTATATTCCGCTTACCGACTCACTCGGCAACGCAATTCCTCAGACTGATCCTAAGATGCTTAACGGTATCTGGGCAATCTTCTGTATCCTCCCTGCTCTTGCAAGAGGACTTTACGGTGTATCATTTATTCTTTATCCTATCCATGGTAAGCTTCAGCAGCAGATGATTGTTGAGCTTGCTGATAAGCGTGCTAACAGAATTGCTGAACAGAATGCAAAGGATGCAGGATTAAACAACAATTAAATCATATGAATTAAATAAAAGAGAGAACAGATTCGTAAATCTGTTCTCTTTTTATTTATTTTATATTCCCAAATAATTATATTTAAAGATAAGAATTTGGGTGATAACTTACATAGCCTCTTTCATTTTTGCAAATTCCAGCATTTTCTAAAATTGCAGCAATAATAAAAATTGGATCAAATGAAGATTCACCATCACACTTCCCATAACATTCTGTTGCAACATAATAACAAAGCGTGCCTTTTGCACAATTACCCTGTGCAACTTTACTGTTTCGGCAACCGCCTTTTTCAACTCTGCCGCCATTTTCCTTTATAAAATCTACAATACCATCAAACCAATTCAAGTATAAAACATTGTTTTGCCTCAATCCTGTATAACTATAAAAATACTTGTTATCATCAGACAAACAAATTTCGTGCTGTTTTCCTTTTAAAGTAGTTACAACAATTCTTTTTCCATTTGAAAGATAATACTCTTTCAAATATTCACTTACATTCCTTATCATCATTTATTCCTTTCTTTGCAAATATTATTTAATAAATTATATACTGTAAAACCATTTGGCACATAAATTGAATCTATTCTGTTACCTGAATAAACGACTATCTTATTCGTATCAGGTGTAAATGAAACCACACGGCAAAGTGGTATACACAATGAATATTTATCATTTATAAAAATGATTCTTTCATTTGTTACAACCAAAGTCCCCTTATGCATATTCTCTTTGTAAGTTGTAACAGGATATGTAGTAGAAATACCACTCCTGTAACCGCCCTTGGTGTATGTACCATTATAAAATTTATGATACGCAGTAGAACTTGTTGTAGTTGAATAGACTGCATTATCTAAATAATGGCACTTTTCGTTTGGTAAATAATTAAGATTATCAACTTTAATAATTGGAAGATTACCACTATTTATCTCACAAATTGCAGAATACTGCATTCTGGTTTCGACAACCTTTGCATCTTCTAAAGCTTTTTGCTCTTTTTTCTCAGATTTTAATATTTTTATCATTATGCAAACAGTGATAATTACAGCTAAAAATACAGTCATTTTATCATACCTTTATACTTAGTAAATACTGATATAAGCTTTGATGTAGCCATACCCTTTGTTTTTAAATATTCAATATGCAATTCGGTTGCTTGCAACGCTTTTTTCAAACCTGACAGACCAAAATCACGATAAATCATATCAAGACACAAATCAAGAGAATCAGCACTCAAAATTCTATTATATCCTTCACCTTTCAATATCAGTATCATAGAACCTATATTCATTTTTGCCGTACTAACTTTCATGCCCGTTTGAGTTGAAACCTCATCTGCCAAATCATTCGTATCAAGATATGGATTATTATATATTGCTTTCGCTTTTTCATAACAAAGACGAGTCATTTCAGGCGTTACTTTAACATTCCTTTTGGTTTGACTAACTGACGATTCAATGCTATTGGATGAAATCGTATTTTTTAATTCTTCAACCTCTTCTTCAAGTTTTTGAATTCTTGACATCATTTCTAAAATTATAGTTTCGTATTGCATATAAATCCTCATTTCTTTACATTTATTTCACATTTATATTAGCACATCTAAAATTTATTGTCAATATAAATTTAATTTATT
>DKYL01000063.1:6475-6661 GCA_002493325.1 Ruminococcaceae bacterium UBA7101 | reverse complement strand
AATATATAAATTATATTTAGTTTATAGTTATAAAATATGTAGCTAAATCGTGTTTAGAAAAAATGAGGATGTGGCAATTGAAAAAGATAATCGATCTTAAGGATATCACCGTAAGATATGGTGACAATATTGTACTTGACAAATTAAATCTGTTTATTAACGAAAAAGAGTTTATAACGCTTTTAG
>DKYL01000063.1:0-6159 GCA_002493325.1 Ruminococcaceae bacterium UBA7101 | reverse complement strand
AAAAGAGTTTATAACGCTTTTAGGTCCCTCGGGCTGCGGCAAAACAACAACGCTGCGCTGTATTGCAGGTTTTATTGAGCCCGACAGCGGTGAAATTGTTTTTGAGGGCAAGGTGATTAATGATGTTCCCCCCCATAAAAGAAAGGTGAACACCATTTTCCAGCGTTATGCTCTTTTTTCTCATTTGAATGTTTATGAAAACATTGCCTTCGGTCCTGAACTGCAGAAAAAGTCCAAGGACGAGGTGCGTCAGATTGTAGCCGATATGCTCAGTCTTGTTAATCTTAAAGGTTTTGAAAAAAGGAGTATTGACTCCCTTTCAGGCGGTCAGCAGCAGAGAGTGGCAATTGCACGTGCGCTTGCCAACAGTCCTCATGTTCTGCTTCTGGATGAACCCTTGGGTGCTCTCGATTTAAAGCTTCGTAAGGATATGCAGACAGAGCTTAAGGCAATACAGAAAAGGCTTGGTATTACCTTTGTCTATGTTACCCACGATCAGGAGGAGGCTCTCTCTATGTCTGATACGGTTGTGGTTATGGACAAGGGTAAAATTCAGCAGATAGGCTCACCTGAGGATATTTATAATGAGCCTGTCAATGCCTTTGTTGCTGATTTCATAGGCGAATCAAATATTGTTGATGCAATAATGCTTAAGGATTATCTTGTTTCCTTCGGCGGAGTGACCTTTAAGTGCCTTGATGCAGGCTTTGGTGAAAATACCTTCGTTGAAGCCGTTGTCAGACCTGAGGATATAAAAATTGTCAGTCCCGGTGCAGATGCATCATTGACAGGCAAAATTACAAGCGTTACCTTTAAGGGTGTTCATTTTGAAATACTTGTTGATGTTGACGGCTTTATCTGGATGATTCAGACTACAGAGGAAAATCATAAGGTCGGTGAAACAATCGGTATGTACATCGAGCCTGATGCGATTCATATAATGAACAGAAGTGAATACAGCGGTGAGTTCGGTGACTATTCCTCATTCTCTGATGAAATGGATCATATTTCCGATGCTGAATATAACTGGGAGGAAAATGATGAAGAATAAGTTTTCCTCAAAGCTCCTTGACAAGCCATATCTTGTCTGGGCAGTGCTGTTTATTATTGCACCTCTGATAATGGTTGCCTATTACGCACTGACTGACAGAACAGGAGCATTCTCGCTTTCAAGCGTTTCACAGATACCGTCTTATATTCCCACAATTCTTTTGTCCATTCTTTATGGCTTGGCGGCAACCGTAATCTGCCTTGTCATCGGTTATCCCTTTGCCTATATCTTTTCAAAATTCGGCAAGCGTCATCAGCAGCTTGTTATGCTCTTGGTTATGCTTCCTATGTGGATGAACTTTTTAATCAGAACATATAGCTGGATGACCATTCTCGGTGACAGCGGTATCATTAATACAATTTTTACAGCAATGGGTCTTGAGCCTGCAAAGCTGATTAATACAGGCGGTGCTGTTATTCTTGGTATGGTTTATAATTTCCTGCCTTATATGATATTGCCGATTTATTCTGTTATGTCAAAGATGGACAATTCACTGATAGAGGCGGCACAGGATCTTGGCTCAAACAAGCTTCATATTATGCGCAGAGTTATTTTCCCGCTGTCACTGCCGGGCGTATTAAGCGGAATCACAATGGTTTTTGTGCCCTGCGTTTCAACCTTCTATATTACCCAGAAGCTGGGCGGCGGTCAGATTGTGCTGATTGGTGACGTTATTGAAACGCAGTTCCAGAGTGCTAATAATTATAACTTAGGTGCGGCACTTTCCTTTGTGCTGATGATATTAATTCTTATATGTCTTGCAGTAATGAATTACTTTGGCGCAGATGATGAAAATGAAGGAGGCGTTATTATATGAAAAAGAAAACCTCCTTTATTTCAAAGTTTTATGTAGCTTTAATTTTTCTTTTCCTGTATGCACCAATCGGTGTTATGATGCTTTTTTCCTTTAATTCAACATCAAGCACATATACCTTCGGTGGCTTTTCGCTTCATTGGTATAAGGAAATGTTTAACGATACAGCAGCAATGCAGTCATTAAAAAATACTATTGTTCTTGCAGTATGTACTGCTGTTGTGGCTACTGTTCTCGGTGTTCTGGCAGCAATCGGATTTTTCAATTCAAAAAATAAGCTTTATAAATCCGCAATGATGAATGTTACTAATGTACCGATGATGAATCCTGAAATTGTAACAGGTATTGCAATGATGCTGCTCTTTGTTTTTGCAGGCTTTCTTGTTAATAAAAGCGATGTGCTGGGCTTCTGGACACTGCTCATTGCACACGTTACATTTGCATTGCCTTATGTGATTTTAAATGTTCTGCCTAAGCTCCGACAGTTTGATATGCATGTGTATGAGGCTGCACTTGATTTGGGCTGTAAGCCTGTCAAAGCATTTTTTAAAGTGGTTCTGCCCGAAATTATTACAGGCATTATAACGGGCTGTGTTATGAGCTTTACGCTTTCACTTGATGATTTCATTATCAGCTATTTCACAAACGGACCGAGCTTTCAGACTCTGCCGATTTATATTTTCTCAATGACCAAAAAAAGGGTAAAGCCCGATATGTTTGCTCTTTCAACGCTGATGTTTGTTGTTATTCTTGTGCTGCTTGTTGTAATGAATGTGGCTCAAAGCCGTGCTGAAAATAAGGGTAAGCGTGATGCCAAATGAAAAAATTTGTTTCTATAGCTGTTGCTTTTATTCTTGTGTTAACGGCATTTCCTTTTACTGTGCTTGCAGAGGATGAATATTTCACGCAGGAGCAGCTTGATTATTATAAAAATCTTGGATTACAGGGTACAACCGTCAATGTTTACAATTGGGGTGAATATATTTCTGACGGTGAAGAAGGCTCTATGGATGTTGTGTCCGAGTTTGAGCGTCTGACAGGTGCAAAGGTTAACTACACCAATTTTGAATCAAACGAAAATATGTATTCAAAGCTTTCAGGCGGCGGCGTTTCCTATGATGTCATTGCTCCCAGCGATTATATGATTGAACGTCTGATAGATGAGGATATGCTCCTGCCGCTTGATTATAATAATATTCCCAATATTGAGCTTATCAATGAAAAATATCAGCATCTGTATTTTGACCCCGAACAGTTATATACCGTCTGCTTTAACGTGGGTACTACTGTTTTGATATATAATAAAGCAATGGTTGAGTCTGAGCCTGCAAGCTGGGACGTTCTCTGGGATGAGCAGTACAGGGGTAAGGTGCTTATGTTCAATAATCCACGTGACGCTTTTGCCATTGCACAGGCAAGGCTGAGTCAGGATTTCAATACCATTAACGAGGATGAATGGATTAAAGCAGCAGAGCTTTTGGCAGAGCAAAGAGATAAGGTCAGTCCTGTTTATGTTATGGATGAGGTTTTTAATCTTATGGAAAGCGGGGAGTATGCCTTCGCTACCTACTATGCAGGCGATTATCTTCTGATGCTTGAAAATAATGAGGATTTAGGCTATTGTTATCCGCAGGAGGGTGTTAATGAATTTTATGATGCCTTCTGTGTTCCGAAATGCTCGCAGAATAAAAGGGGAGCTGAGGCATTTATCAATTTTATGCACGAGCCACAGGTAGCCTTTGAAAACTGTGAATATATTTATTATCACTCGCCTAACGTGACCGTTGAACAGAATGAGGAAAGCTCTCTTTACGGTGAACCTGTAATTTATCCCGAAGAAGAGCTGACAACACAGTTTTTCAAAAATCTTCCTCATAATATCATTGAGCTTGAAAATAATCTTTGGACACAGGTTAAAAGCGGTAAGCTGTCTGTTGACAGCAAAGCACAGGACAGAAGAATATATATTGAATGTGCTGTGCTTGCAGGTGTTGCTGTTATAGTTATATCTGCAAAAATAATTTCAAATTCAAAAAAGAAAAAAGAACAGGATTTAAGTGATTTGTATGATTAAGTGTGCACTTTTTGATCTTGACGGAACTTTGGTTGATACCGCCAAGGATTTGGGCAGAGCAACCGCATGGGTGCTTGAGCAGCTTGGCAGAGAACCTAAATGGAAAGATAGTGATTACAGAGCATTTGTCGGCAACGGTGCAAGACTGCTTCTCGACAGAGCCTTTGAGCATTCCCTCAGTGAGCCTGAGCTTGACGAAGCACTTGAGCTTTTCAAGGTCAGATATAATGAAATTCTTCTTGATAATGCGATTGTCTATGACGGCATAAAGGATGCTCTTGATTCCTTAAAATCAAAAAATATAAAGCTTGCCGTTGTAACAAATAAGCCGCACCAATCGGCTGTGCTTATGGTCGAAAGCCTTTTCGGTAAGAATTATTTTGATTTTATTATCGGTGCTGTGGAGGATAAGCCTAAAAAGCCTGACCCTTATGCAGGCAAACTTGCACTTGAAAAGCTTGGCTGTAAAGGCAGTGAAGCGGTATTTTTCGGTGACAGTGATGTGGATGTTTATACCGCTAAAAATATCGGTGCAGAGGCTGTTGCGTGCTCATGGGGCTTCAGAAGCTTTGAGAATCTGTTTGCAGCAGGTCCGTCTATTATTATCGACAATCCTGGCTATATTTCAAAACTTGTTTAGGAGCAATACTTATGAAAACATCAGTAAAAACGAAAAGAATTATTCTGATAGCTGTGGCAGTTCTTCTTCTGGCAGGTATAGCCTGCGGCAGCTATTTTGGCGCTAAAGAGCTCAGTAAAAGTAATTATTTTAATATTGAAAGAAAAACAGCCCGTTTTGTAAAAAATGAGGAGGTCTTTTCAGACAGCTTGTATTCTGTACTGAATGGTAATACTGACGGTCTTGAAATTATTTCAGTTGAAAACGGTACTGTTCGCTACAATGCAAATGATGTATTGAAAAAGAAAAATGTTACTGCTGTTTCAGGCAAAAACAGTGTTATTGATTACACGCTTGATACCTCCTTTTATGAATCCGGCTATCTGTATTCCGAAGCCTCTGATAATATTTTCCCCGTACATATTGATGATGAGGATTTAGCGGCAGAGGAGTATACTGAGCAGGAGGACGGTACGCTTGTTAAAGGCAGTTATAAGGAAATTGAGTCTGACAGTGAGCACTGGCTTGTTTTAAAACAGATTAATGATAACTGGTATTACTACGAGTATCATAATTAATGCATAGGGGAGGGGATTTTATGATTAAAAGATATAAAAATGAAATCATTATCTTTTATGCACTTGCAGCCGCTGCACTTATTGCAGCAGCATTCTGTGATTTACAGCTTGATAAGCTGCTTAACAATACGGAAAATATTATTGCTATATGGTTTAAAAACACAGGCGAAATCCCCGGAAGATTAATATGTCCTTTTGCAGGAACTGTTTTATTTTATACATATAAGAATAAGCTTCAGCAGCTTGCAGGCGCAATCATAGCCCTCGGCGGTTCAGCCTATTTTGGTTACTATATCGGAAAATATTTCTTCCTCGATGAACACAGAATGCTGTTCAGCATTATCTATGGCTTGGGCTTTGGCATAACCTGCCTTATTATCGGAAAATTTATTGCAATTCCCGATAAGTATCGGGATAAATTAAGGCAGATTGCAATTCTCAGTATCATCATTATGTTTGTGCAGATTACCGTTATTGAGGGTATGAAATATCTGTGGGGACGTGTCCGTTTCAGAGATTTGCTGGCATCAGGCAGCTATGATGCATTTACACCTTGGTATCAAATTAACGGAATTAACGGCAATAAATCCTTCCCAAGCGGTCATACCGCAGGTGCAGGCATGAGCTATCTTATGATGACATTTCCGTACCTTTCAAAAAAGTGGGAAAGAAGAAAGACACTTTGCTTTGTTATTCCTCTTGTTTATACATCTGTGGTAGCGTTTACAAGACTTGTTATGGGTGCCCATTATCTCAGTGATGTAGCAATGGGCGGTATCGTAAGCTTTACAATTGTAATCATAGCCTTCAGTCTGTATGAAAAGAAATTTCTGAAAAATAAATAAAAACATAAACAGCACCTTGAAATCTTCAGGGTGCTGTTGTTTGTGTATAAAAAAAGAACAGCTAAATCCTAATGGAAATAGCTGTTCCTTGGTGCGAGAGACGGGACTTGAAGGCAGTCAACACCCATTTCTGCACCAATATCCAAACATTAGCCGGCTTTGTCAATAAAAGTGTGTA
>DKYL01000035.1 GCA_002493325.1 Ruminococcaceae bacterium UBA7101 | reverse complement strand
GTTATATCTGAGCGAACAGGCACTCGGTAGTCAGTTTCGAGAACGCTATGATGCAAACTCGTCAACAGAACTTGAAATTATCTGTGCCAAGCACGCACTATGGATTTATGGTGTAACAGGCGGTGAGCGAGCAGACTTTTCTAACTGCCTTCTTGAAAATGTAAATTTGTCAAACTGCAATTTATGCGGTGCAGATTTCAGCGGTGCAACTTTTATTAACTGCAATCTGGATGATGCGTCTATGTGCGATGCAGATTTTGAAGATGCAAAATTCAAAAGATGCAGTTTAAGGCATTTTACAGCTGAGGAAGCTGACTTCAAAGATTCAGATTTTTATAACTGTGATTTAAGAGGTGCTTGTTTCACACACAGTAATTTTACAAGGTCAAAAATGGCTGATTGTAATTTTCACGAGGTGAGTTTTATGAACTGCTGTCTTGAGTCATGGATCAGTACGGACTGCAATCTTAACATTGCCGATATGTCTAATGTCAGTTATGACGAATCGGAATGGTTTAGCGAACAGGATGCAGGTCCATCCATGAATATGTAAATGAGGTGATAGATTTGAAAAAAATTCAAAGCGTATATGGTATTTACAAAAAGCACGGCAGAGAGGCATTCCTCTCTGCTGCTGAACATTATTCGGACAATGTAGATTGGCACAGTATTGAAAACACGGTCAGCAATATGGAATCTACTTGGTACAGTGATAAACATAATCTGACCGAAGCAGAAAAAATGGTTAAGGATTACAATAACGGATTGACTATTCTTAATGATAATAATTCTGAAACCTTAAATGCTGCTCTGACTATGACAATGTAAGGCGGTGATTAAATTGAAAAAAATAAATGTTACAGTACAGTACGATGAAGAAAAGTACAAGGCAGTAAAAATGTATCTTGAAAAGAAAGGGAAAAGTCTTGATAACGAGATAGCCGGGTATATTGACACCTTGTTTACAAAGCATATCCCTGCTACCGTTCGTGAGTATTTTGATATGAAGAACGAGTCAGCAGTGCAGTCGGATAATAAGTAAGAATTTATACTTGTCGAGCCGCGTGGCGAGCTGTGGCAAGAGTTTATTGTTTAGTCGAAAAAGTAATCAAATATACTGTTAAAAGCGAGTTTGAGGAATTTCTGGAAAGTATTTGCTTTCTATTAAGTTGATTTGATAGGGTTCAAGTAAGTATAAATTTGCTCTAAATTGCAAGGTTGAAAAAAAGCAGGATAAAGGAGTATGCCGCCAAGAGCCGGCAAACTCCGAAAAAACACCGCACGGCAACGCCGAGCGGAACTTTTTATGTGTGCGACAATTTGAACTTAAAAAAATTATAGCAGCATACAAATTATAAAAATCAGTATGCTGCTATTTATTCATTATTAAGTATTTATAAAGAAAATAAGGTGAATATATCAGTATACTTTTAGTATGCTTTGAGGAGGTTGATTTATGACAGAGAAAAATGAGGCAAAAAGAATAGCAGTTTATGCTAATAACGAGATTTTGGAAATTTGTGAAAGAGATTTGGAAAAAGCCAATGTACCTAATCGAAGTCAATTTATTTGCGATGCAGTAAAATATTATCATTGCTATTTAGACCGTAAATTAAATACAGAAGTTTTAACACCCGCTTTTGAATCCGTAATTGACGCAAGACTTGATTTAACCGAGTACAGATTATCACAGATTATTTTCAAACTTGCCTTTGAAATGGCGGCAACAATGAACATTCTTGCAGGAACTTTTCAGCTTGATGCAGAAAAGTTTGAACTTATGAAGGACAGAGTTTTGTATGAGGTTAAGGCAGTAAACGGTGCAATCAATATGAAGGATATTATTGATTATCAGAACGGTGAAACAGAGTAATGGCGAAGTTGATTTTATTCAGTCCATACTATAAAGCAACCGATTATAAAATGGGTAAATATGTAAGATATATTGCAACAAGAGAAGGTGTTGAACTGCCGAAAAACACAAAACTAAACCGCCCTGCAACAAAAAAGCAGAAGGATTTAATTGAAAATATGCTTAAAGATTTTCCGAATTGCAATGAGCTTTTGGAATACAAAGACTATATTGAAAAGCCTACGATTGAGAATGCAAGTGAGTTCATAACAAGAGTGCTTGAGGCTAATGTACAGTCTGAGAATATGGGCGGTTATGTTAAGTATATGGCTACCCGACCTGGTGCTGAAAAAATTGCAGAACACGGACTATTTTCCGATAACAATAAGCCGATAATTTTATCTAAAGTCGAACAGGAACTAAATGAATATGAGGGCAATGTTTGGACTCATATTATTTCTTTGAAGCGGGAAGATGCCGCTCGTCTTGGCTTTGATAATGTACAGGCATGGCAGAATTTATTGAGTGCAAAACGAAATGAAATCGCAAAGAATATGAATATTGATCCCGAAAATTTTAAGTGGTATGCAGCCTTTCATAATGAAAGTCACCACCCTCATATTCACATGGTTGCCTATTCAACTAAGCCCACTGAAGCATATTTATCCAAAAAAGGAATACGAAACATCAAGTCCTGTCTTGCAAAAGAAATCTTCAGAAATGATTTGATTCAGATATATAAAGAGCAGACAGATATACGAGATACACTCAAGGCAAGCAGTAAAGAAATTGCTGAAAATCTGATTGTAAATATTATGAAAGGCAACTTTCAGAATGAAAATATCGAAAGGCTTTTGTTTGATTTGAACGATAAATTAAAGCAGACATCAGGCAAAAAAGTTTACGGATATCTGAAACCCGAAGTCAAATTAATTGTAAATCAGATCGTTGATGAGCTTGAAAAGAATGAAAATATCAAGTCACTCTATGCATTATGGTATGAGCAGAAAGACAAAATCACAAGCAATTATACGAATGAAAAATTAAAAAGAATTCCGTTGTCTGCAAACAAGGAATTCAAAAGCATTCGCAATATGGTAATAAAAGAAGCCTTAAAACTTGGCGGATTTGTTTTGATTTTTGACGATGAATTCACAGAAGAACCGATTAAATTATCTGCACCTGAAACAGAACCCGAACCCGATGATGACGAGTTGGATTACAGAGATTATTTGCTTACCTCCTCTGAAAAGTATTGGCAAGCGAAACGAGTGCTCGACAAAAATTCACCAAAATATGATTTTGAGAGAGGTTTTGCATTGCTGAAATTGTCTGCAAAAGAAGGCAATCATTACGCACAATACAAGCTCGGCAGGATGTTAATTGTAAACGAATTCAGCGAAGAAGATATTGATGAAGGTGTATACTGGCTGGAAAAATCCTGTGAACAAGGCAATGAATATGCCGAATACTATCTCGGTAAACAATATCTCGGCAACGGAAAAGTTGATGAGAATTACAAAAGAGCAATATATCTGTTAAGTGAATCGGCAGGCAAAGGCAACAAGTATGCAATGTATTCCCTTGCCTGTCAGTATTTATTTTCTGATAAGTTTAAGGACAAAATCAAGGAAGGTTTGGAACTGCTTGAAGGCTCGGCAGACAAGAAATTTGCTCCGGCTGAAAAGATGCTTGCGTTTATTATCCTCAAGGGTGAATTGTTACCCAAAGATGAAAAGCGAGCATACAATTTACTTTTGCACAGCGTATCTCGCGGAGATGACAAGGCTGAATACGCTCTTGCGAAGTTATTATTGAACAGTGATGTGATACCTAAAGACGCAGAACGAGCAATAAAGCTATTGATTTCTGCCATAGAAAAGAACAATGAATGGGCAAAAGTTTTACTCGGAAAAATGCTTTTATTCGGTATTGATATTTCAAAAAACGAAGAAAAAGGAATTGAACTTTTGCAGTCGGCAGCAGAACAAGGCAACGAATATGCTGATAAAATCTTACAGAACAGAGAGGACTATTTGAAGTATTTAGCCGCAATGTCTGCCATGCGATTATTTGGTTATATGGGCAATCTGTTTGGCAAAAAGTTCAATACTGATAAATCAAAAACAGGATTCAGGATTGATAAGAAACAGCGCAGACAGATTGAAGAAAAGAAAATGGCACAGGGCTTACGCAGTTAAAAGGATGGTGATATCACATAAGAAAACAATATCAAACAGAATATATACAGTTCACGGAAGAACAGAAGCAGAGAGCAGCCAATACAGATTTGGTTGCTTTTTTACTTTCTCAAGGTGAGAGTTTAAAGCGTTGTGGATCTGAAATGTTATGGGAAGCCGGAGGCAGAGTAACAATCCGGGACAATATCTGGTTCAGTCAGTATGAGCAGAAAGGCGGTAATGCCGTTCAGTTTGTTGAGAAGTATTATAACAAAAGTTATCAGGATGCAGTGCAAATGCTGCTTGACGAACACATAGAACCCATAAGTGTTGAAATGCAGAAAAAGCAGAATAAAAAGAGTCCTTTTGAGCTCCCTGCACCAAATGAAAGTATGAAACAGATATTTGCGTACTTGTTCAAATCACGATTTCTTGACAGAGATGTTGTTAAATACTTTGTTGATAAAGGATTGATTTATGAAAGCAAAGAAATCATCAAGGGAAAAGAAATTCATAACTGTGTTTTTGTCGGGGTAGATAAGAACGGCAAGGCTCGCCATGCTCACAAGCGCGGAACATATACGCTCGGTGATTCTTTTAAGGGAAATGTTGAAAGTGTTGAAGCCGAATACAGCTTTCATCACACAGGAACAAGCAATGTACTGTATGTTTTTGAGGCTCCTATAGATATGCTTTCGTATATATCCTTGCATAAAGATAACTGGCAGCAGCACTCCTATGTTTCTTTGTGCTCTGTTTCAGACCGTGCCGTTATTCAAATGCTGAAGGATAATCCGAATCTCAATAAAATATATTTATGCCTTGATAATGACAGAGAAGGAATAGATTCCGATTACAGAATAAGACACAATCTGAATCAAATCGGATATAACGATGTTGCTTTTATCAGGCCAAAATACAAGGATTGGAATGAGATTCTCAAGGCGAAAAACGGCATAGAACCATTACCGGCTGTTCCTCATCCTACAATGAATAAAATGTGTGAGCTTATAAAAAATGCTGTTCATACGGCAATGAGGATTAAGCCGTTGCAGTTTTATTATAAAACCATTTGCGATGATTTTCAGCAATTAATAAATGCAAGCACAAATCATGATATCGTATGCTGTGCAAACCGTCTTGCGATAGATGCAATCCGCATGGCAAAAGGTTATTTACTTGCAAATGATAAAGAATTAATGATAGGAATATTTCAAAAATATTTGCCGCACACAGATAAAAGTTGCCTTGAAAACAAATTTAAAAAACTAAATAAAGGTATGGATTGCTTCAAGGATTTGTTTAATCCGATGCAAATGAGAATAGATCACGATCTTGAAAGAGATATACAGTGTGTGTTTGAAATTATTTGTGATAGTCTGCAAATCCAATCACAGATTGAAATGGCAGAAACTGAAAATTTTACAGAAGAACACGAAGGGAGTGAACTGCTGTGCCAGCAGTCTATAGTTTGAATAAAATTACTAATTTATAAAAGGAGTGAATCAGAAAAAATATAGAGTTGTTGCCCTATGGGCAACCCAACAGGATTAATTGTTGCAGGCGTAGTGATGTTTACTGTACTCGGCTTAATATCTCTGCTTGCACACATTTATAATCTGAACAATATTAAATCAAAAACAGTCGGTGACGGACAACACGGAACAGCCCGATTTGCTCCGAAAGAAGAAATCAGGAAAACATATAAACATGTTCCTTATGAGCCTGAAAAATGGCGTGCACAGGCAAAGAACGGTGAAACACCTACAATGCCGAATGGCGAACCTTTACCTCAAGGAATTGTTGTCGGCTGCAAAGGTAAAACAAATACTATTGCACTTGTTGACGATCAGGATGTACACGCATTAATGATTGGTGCAGCAGGTGTAGGTAAAACAGCATATTTCCTTTATCCGAATATTGAATATGCCTGTGCAAGCGGTATGAGCTTTATCAGTACCGATACGAAGGGCGACATTTATCGAAGCTACGGAGATATCGCCCAAAAGTATTATGGGTATAATATTTCTGTTCTTGATTTGCGTAATCCGACCAAGTCACACGGCAATAATTTACTGCACCTTGTCAACAAGTATATTGATTTATATGAGGTAAGTGTTAAAGAAAAAAAGCCGAATATTTCCTACAAGGCAAAGGCAGAAAAGTACGCCAAAATTATCTCAAAAACAATCATTATGTCAGGAATGGATGCCGCATCCTTCGGACAAAACGCATATTTCTATGACGCAGCAGAGGGATTATTAACCTCTGCTATTTTGCTTGTTGCAGAATTCGCACCGAAGGAAAAGCGACATATTGTTTCTGTTTTTAAGATAATCCAGGACCTGTTGGCTCCGTCAAAGGTAAAAGGACAGACTCAATTTAAGCAGTTACTTGATAAACTGCCGCCCGAACACAAGGCAAGATGGTTTGCAGGGGCAGCTCTGAACTCAGGTGAGCAGTCTATGATGTCTGTAATGTCAACCGCTATGTCACGACTGAATGCCTTTCTTGATACAGAGCTTGAACAGATTTTGTGCTTTGATACAGAAATAGATGCAGAGAAATTCTGTAATGAGAAATCGGCAATATTTATTGTAATGCCCGAAGAAGATGATACCAAATATTTTATGGTATCGTTGATACTGCAACAGTTTTACAGAGAGATACTGACCGTTGCAGATGAGAACAACGGCAAGCTGAAGAACAGAGTAATGATGTATCTTGACGAGTTCGGAACTCTGCCGAAGATACAATCAGCAGAGCTTATGTTCTCGGCAGGGCGTTCACGAAAAATTAGTATTGTTCCGATAATACAATCCTTTGCACAGCTTAATAAAAACTATGGTGCAGAAGGAGCAGAGATTATCGCCGATAACACACAGCTTACTATATTTGGCGGCTTTGCTCCAAACTCAAAATCAGCCGAAGTATTATCCAAAGCAATGGGCAACAGAACGGTTATGAGTGGTTCAGTCAGCAGAGGAAAGAACGACCCATCACAGTCATTACAAATGATTGAACGACCGTTAATGACTCCCGATGAACTCAAATCCATGCCTAAAGGACAATTTATTGTTATGAAAACAGGACACAATCCTATGAAGATAAAACTAAAACTTTTCTTTAAATGGGGCATTGAATTTGAAAAACCATTTAGCCTTGAAGAGCAGCAAGTCCGTGAGGTTAAATATCTGAACAAGCGAGAACTTGAAACTGCAATTAACGAATTATATGGCGGAGAGGAATTATCTGAAGAAGAAATACAGGCGGCACTTGCCAAAGCCGGACAGATTCATGCACCAATCACCGAACAGGAAATTGAAAAGAACAAGACAAAAAAGAAAAACAAGGGAAAAGCATCAGGCGGAGGGCAGAATATGGTAAAAAACAATGTGCCTATGGCAAGAATGAACAATGTTAAATAAAGTGCTAATTTTGTTATATTTAAAAGTTATCTAAAGTGCAATATTCTGTTTGTATATTGCTGATATTATTGCGTACTATAATA
>DKYL01000048.1 GCA_002493325.1 Ruminococcaceae bacterium UBA7101 | reverse complement strand
TAATTTGACTTTTTCTACACGCTGTAAGCAGTATGGGAATATCCATACTGCTTTCTTAAATTTATTATTCTGCTTTGATTCTGTAAACCTTAACGCTGTGCTTTGGCAGTGTGGCGGTGATGACCGAATCTGTTGTTCGTTCATCGCTCCATAGATTGTGTACCTGATAGCTGCCTGACTTTTTAAATTTAAGATATTCATCGTCTGCAAGTCTGCTAAGGTCATATTTTATGCTCTTTGTGCCGTTTGCTTTATTGAACAGGCAAAGTGCCACGTCGCCGTTGGCGAGAGGTCTTGCCAGAACATCTATGCCGGATATTGCATAAAGCTTTTTGGCAGCTTTTCCGAGAGGGTCCTGATCGATTGCAATAAGGTGCTTGTTTGTAACGATTTTAAGTGTGGAGTTGCCTTCAACAGCATTATTGCTGCCGTCTACAAACTTTCGGATGTCATTGCCGAGCATCAGCGGTGAAGCCATCATACACCAAAGTGAAAAATGTGCTCTGTTTTCATCCTCTGTCAGCTTGCCGTTTCCCACCTCAAGCATATCAGGGTCATTCCAGTGACCTGCACTTGTTGATGCATAGTGTTTAACTGAAAATTTATAGAGCGCCATTATGCTGGTCCAGTTAGCACAAATATCATGAGTAGTGCGCCACATATTGCCGGCTTTGCTGCCCCAGTCCCAGGGGCAGGCTGTGCCCCATTCGCATATTGAAAAAACAATGGGCTTTTCGGGTGTTTTTGTATACTCAGACCAAAGCTTAGTGGCATTTTTTAAAGCATAACCCATTCGCTTGTACTGAATGTATGATGAATCTGCAACAGTTGCAACAGGATTTTGCAGCGTGATTTTATTTGTACCGCCGATTAAGCTGACAACAAGCTGAACACGACCTGAATCACTGAAGCCTTTGCCGTAGGGAAAGAATACCTCGTGTATTTTGCCGTTAACATTTACCTGCACATAGCTTTCATGTTTTGAAAAGGTTTTGGCAAAAACAATGGTCATTGCATATTCACCCTGCGGAAGGCTGTTGAATTCAAAGCTTGCAGAGCCTGCGCCGTGATTGATGTAACCGATTGCCTTACCGCTTTTAAGTGAGCTTAAATTAATAATTCGTGCTCTGCCGGTAAATTGGGCATCCTCGGGCTTAAGCACCAGCTTGGAATTAAACTGCTCGTCATCATTTATTTTATTAAGCTCAATCTTTTCAATAGCAGGGCAGTCGCCGCTGATTGGTTTGCTGTGGCAGAAATCATATTTGAAAAATTCACAGCCCCAAGATGCAAGCGTTTTTGCATCCAAATCCTCTTTTCCCAGGGAGGCAGGCAAGTCCTCGCAGGTATGCGTTCCGTTTGATGAATATAAACCGACCTTTAAGCCCAGTGCATTAATATCTTTAATGAGCTGTGGAATACCTCTGCTGAAGGTGCCCAAATCGCCCTGCAGCTTGCCGTCGCTGTCACGCAGTGAGCTTTGCCAACAGTCGTCAAGGTTAACAAATTTATAACCTGCATCGGCAAGTCCGCTGTTGACCATTGCCTGCGCAGTTTCCATAATCATATCCTGGTCAATATGGTTTCTGAAAGTATTCCAGCTTGACCAACCCATAGGCGGTGTTTGTGCAACGCCATTGTCATAGTCAGGCTCTTCGCTTATGTCCATAGTGATTTTTCTGGGCATAGTAAATCTTTTTATTGCACAAAGGGGGCACTTGCCATTTGCTTTCATTGTAAAGAACCACGAAACAAAAAGCACAATAAGTATTGCAATTATTGCAATAAGAACAATTAAGAACGCCATATTAATCCAATCTCCTCAAAATATTTCAGCTCCTTTTCTGCAAGAGCTGATGAATTTTCATCAATCTGTTCAACAGTTTCCTTTAAAAACTGCCTTTTATTTTTTATGTTATAAAAAAATCTGTATACCCAGGCATATGGTGTAAGCCATGGTCTGCCCTCTATAAACCTGATATATGGTATATTTTTCAGCCTGCTGTAAGGCGGAAATGCAAGACGGAGCTTTGTTTTTACTGCGGAGTACCGTTTACCCTCCTCCAAATCCTTACGCACAACGATTGCAGCCTTGTTTTCCTGCAAATCACCGAAGGCACCGCATCTGAGCAGATAATCCTCCGTTTTAGCCGTGTCGTTGTTATAATCGACTCCCACACCAAACCAATGAAAGCAGACGGTTAAAATCTCCTTTGCAAAGATGTCAAGCCTGATTTTTTTCAGTATGGAAAGAACATTGTCCAAATCAATACTTCTTTTTTTCAGCATAACAGCTAAGTCCAATATAAGCTTTAATCCTGCACCGTAGAATTTAAAGTGATGTGCAATGTGCGCAATCAGATATGCAAAATGATAATCGTCATTGAGCTTGCCTTTAAAGCCGTCGAAAGCGGCATTCTCGAAGGCGTCACAAAAGGCATTGTTACCAAATTCACTGATTATTTTTGTGTGCACCTCTAAAATTATGTTATTTCGTTTAAACTCACGAACGGCTCCGTTCGGTGCATAGCATGCAAAGCCTGCATTTTCAAGTACTGTCTTTGCCTTGCTGCGGTCGGCATCCTTTATAAGAATGTCTATATCGCCCATAGAACGGCTTTCGGGGACGGGATATAATTCTCTCAGCACAGAGCCTTTAAAGAGAATATAGCCAATCTCAGCCGTTGTAAGACAGTGTTCAATATCACGCAGAGCGGCAGACTGACACTCGTAAATATATACAAGGTCAAAAAATTTGTCCGTAAAAAGCTGTCTGACACCCTTGGGGATAGAAAGCTCTTTGTTTTTGCTGAAAACACAGTGGCAGATGCCGATTAAATTATGTGCCTTTGCCAGCTCATAAAAGCGCCTCCAGTCCACATCCTCTGCTTCGGGAGGGCTGTCATTGAGGTAGCTTGTGCAAAGACTGAGCAAAAATTTTTCTTCTTTATTCATTATCCGAAAACAGCGCTGCCTATAATCAGGCTCAGTATGGATATAATCAGCCCTGCAATAAATACACCTATGCTGATTACACCGAAGCTTTTTTTCTTATCAAGCTGAAGCAGTGAGGCGAGCAGTGCACCCGTCCAGCCGCCTGTGCCCGGCAGAGGGATTGCAACAAAAAGCAGAAGCCCCCAAATGCCGTATTTGTCAATTTTATCACGTTTTCTTAATGTTTTTTCTTCCAGCCAGAAAATGATTTTATTAATTCCCGGCACCTTCTTGAGCACTTTGAATATCCAGTTGATTAACAACAGTATGAACGGTATAGGAAGAATATTGCCCAAAAAGCTGATAAT
Source organism: Ruminococcaceae bacterium UBA7101 (assembly GCA_002493325.1). Classification (GTDB taxonomy): domain Bacteria; phylum Bacillota; class Clostridia; order Oscillospirales; family Acutalibacteraceae; genus Eubacterium_R. The sequence goes on along the minus strand of DKYL01000048.1, from coordinate 1,009 downwards.
AAAGCCAACAAATGGGTTCATATCAAGCAGCACAATTGCTGTGAACATTCCGAGTCTGCACTCTAAAACAGGGCACACGGAAATGATGAAAACAACAAGCCAATCGGGTATACCGTGGGCAGTTAAAAATTCCTGAATGGTTTGGCAAAGCTCTTGCATATGGTTCTCTCCTTAAAAAATGATGAAATGATTATCGCATAAAAATTTATATGCTTTTTCCAATATATCTCTGTCATTTTTAAACTTCAGATAAGGCATAGCCTGATCATAGGTAAGCCAAATGTAGTCCTCAATCTCCTCCTGCTGAATGGTTGTGGTCTGATCATCGGTTGTTCCCACGAAGATTGATACATTTTTTTCAATTTTATTTTTTATTTTATATTTAGAAATACATTCAAAATCCTTGTGAAGCTTAACATTGATACCTGTTTCCTCAAGCACCTCGCGCTTGGCAGCATCAATTTCAGTTTCGCCCTTTTCAATGTGACCTTTAGGGAAGCCCCAGTTGGCTGAGCGCTTATTTTTTATCAGCAAAAAGCGTGTTTCATCATTTATTTCACGATAAACAACTGCACCGCTGCTGCTTTCATAAAGACATACAAGATTGTGATTCGGGAAATCCTTTTCAACATTCAAATAATTCAGTATATCAAGATTAATATATCGAGTGCTTTTAGGAGCTAAAATCCAGATTCTTTTTTCTGCTTTAACCTTTGGCTCCAGCAAAGCAATAACTCTACCGTCAAAATTCCTTACAGGATGATCAATTCCAACTATAAATGCATATTCCTTTTTAGGCATACCGAGAATCAATGAGTAATTAAGAGGGTAGGCTTTACCGGACTTATCTTTGTGACCTATGGGCTTAACAACCCTGGATCTGACACATTGTCCAAGCATTACATCACCACCAATAAAAACATATATAGATTTATTATATAAAATTTTTGATGATATTACAAGTATTATATGTATATTATTTTATTACATATAGTATCTTTATATAATA
>DKYL01000088.1 GCA_002493325.1 Ruminococcaceae bacterium UBA7101 | reverse complement strand
AACTTTATAGTGGACAGTTTATTTTATACACATATAATACTGTTTATAAGCTTGTTCTTTATAACTGCATATGTAAAAAAGTATATGCCGGATTTTCAACAAAATGTAAAAATGAATTTAATATGTTTATTTGTCGGACTCATCGGCTTCATCATTTTAATGTGCATAACAAATTACATAGGATTAAAAATAGAATATATGAATAAGCAATTGCTATTTTGGCAGGGCAAGGCAAATCCGTTTTTTCTTTTAATTGCAATCGCATTATTTAATCTTTTTAAAAGAATAGATTTTTCAAATAATGCCGTAAATTTGATGTCATCTGTAACATTATTTGTGTATTTAATTCACGAAAACCTCATTGTGAGAAGGCATTTCAGAAGATATATTTGGATTCGTATTATAGATTCATACTCTTTAGATTTAATTTTGATAGAGGAATTGATCTATGCTATAGTTTTGTTTGTCGTTTCTATGCTGATTAGCTTATTATATAAGTTTACAATAGGCAGAATTACTACAATGCTTACCGATAAAATATATAATTGTCAAAAGCTGGGTAACTTTATTACACATTTGTTTAATAAAATTGCAGCACTGAAATAGCAAAGCATAATAAACGTAATGTATATTTGTTTAAAACCACCATCTTTCAACTATAATTGCGATAAAAGGGGCTGTAAAAAATTTTTGTTTTTTACAGCCCCTTTTATAACCTTATTCTATCTAAAATCCCAATTATTTTGAGAGCTTTGAAATTTCTGCAAGAGTCTGAACTTTATTGTAAAATCTGCTAACAGTTCTCTCATAATTCAACTAAATTCCGAAAGCAATAAACGGTTTCAAAGCTGATTACATCACCAAAGCCGTCCTTTTCACCCACATCAAGCGTGGAGAATTTACAGCCGTTTACGTCTTTATTCATCAGTGAGATAACCATATTATCGTTCTCAAAGATATCCTTTACATTGTCAATTTTCATTTTTGTTCCCCTTTCAATACATAATCACTATCATTCAGTATACGCATTTTTATTGCAGAATTTGTCGAATTGTGTGTATTATTTGCAAAAATGAAAATTATTTGTGTGTTTTTATCACATTTGCTTTTATTTGCGTCTATTACTTCTTATAAATGGCTCATTGATTTTGGTTTCAGTAAGAGCAGAATACTTTTCGGGGCGGCGAAAAGCATTGCCGTGCACCTCGCTGCTGCGGTAGCGGCGAAGCTGTTCCAAATCAAGCTCTGCCACAAAAATCCCCTCACTACCGTCTGCCTGCAAAATACAGGTATCACGTGAACAGTCCATATCAGGCAGATATGCAACACCGTCAAAAACAGTTGATGCACCGTTACAATCAGGCACAGAGGCAGGATAATTGCAGGTGGCAATGGCTGTCATATTCTCATATGCCCTACCCCTAAGCTGTGAAAGCCTGTTCATCTCCATAGGGCAAGCATTCGGCACAAGAATAACCTCTGCTCCCCGAAGCATAAGAATTCTTGCACTTTCAGGAAATTCGCGGTCAAAGCAAATCATTGCACCTACCTTTACCATACCGCAATGCGTATCCAGCTCGGCAGTATAAAAATCCTCACCCGGTGTCAGATTGCTCTCAACACTGAAATCACAGGTATGTACCTTAGCATAGGTAAATTTATTATCCCCGAATCTATCGAACAGAATCATCGTGTTGCGGGCACTGTCTGCATACTTTTCAAGAAAGGTAATTCCGATAGCCATATCAAGCTCACGAGCAAGCTTTCCGAAAGCGTTAATAAAGTCACTGTCGGCATCAATCGCTTCAGCAAGCCACGCGTGGACAGGTCGTTTGTAAATATTATATCCGTTACTCCACATTTCAGGAAATAGGGCAATATCCGCACCTCTCTCCTTTGCCTTTCTGCAAAATTCAATTCCTTTCTTTAGGTTTTCGTCAAGGGTATTGCAGGGGCAAATCTGCAGCAATGCTATTTTCAGCTTTTTCATTTTACTCCTTATTACAGCTTTTTCCTAAGATAAATCATATCTTTAAGCTGAACTCCATTTTCAAATATAGGATGGTTATAATTATCTGTAAAAAAGTTTTCAACTATATGAGAACGCTCAAAACCGCACTTTTCATAAAACGGCAATGTCAAAGGGCTGTCGCCTGTACCAACCTGCAAAACAGAATATTTACCTGCATATTGCTTTTCAACAAATTCAATCAGACTTTTCCCATATCCCATTTTCTGAAAGGATGGGTCAACGGCAATATTCTTGATTTCAAGAACACCATTACCCTCATCCGTAACAACACATTCAGCCTTGACACCATAATCATCAAGCACATACATTGTACCCTTTTCAAGATAACGGTCAATCATATCCTCCTGCTCATCTGCTAAAATGAGCAGAGGCAGATAATCTTTTTTATTCTCCAGTATCCTAATTATTTTCATGAGCATCTCTCAATACATAAAAATCTAATTTACAATTACACTATATCATAATTATGCATGGAACACAACCAAAAAGGAGTGTGAGAATATTTCCCACACTCCTGAAAGTATTAACCATTCATTAATAGATATTTAACACTCTTCTGATTTAAAAATCCTTACCAAAACCAAAATCCCAGTCAACATCTCCACCATCAACTACATCACCGTCACCTAAGCCGCTTGTTGTTATAACAGCATTAACGTCATTCAGAAGTTGAATTTCTAATTCAGGTGTTTCATACATTTTGCGCTGCATAAAATCATCTACCTCCTGCAAACATATATTGTTTTTAAAAGCTCTAATGCATTGCGTATGGATTACATACTTTAAAAATTTAATGCGTTTTTATACCTCGTCAGGTGCATTCCAATCATGATAAAGATTATCATTTGTTTTGCTGAGATCGCAGTCCCAATCACTGATAATAATAACCTTTTCACCGTTGATATTAAGCTCAAGCCAGCCTGCAGCCTTAAAGCTCTCAAGAGAATTTACAGGCAAGTTATTAACTGTAAGTTTGATGAAATTGTCTTCACGCTTTTCAGTTAAAGGAATTGCCTGATTTATATGATAATAGTTCATAATACCGGCTTTTTTCTCCGAAACAACAATTGATTCTATCTGAAGACCTGTTGAGTTCGGATTGTGACTACCATTACCCTTTGTGATGTATTCTGTAAATTCGGATGAGGGATCATTCTCAGCATCTACTGTTTTGGTAACAAAGGTACCATATCCGGTAATCTGCGCATTTGCAAACTTTTCGTTTGTTGCCAAATCTCCGTTTACATTAATATAGGTTCTGATAACAACCTTGCCGCCTTCGTATGTCATATGCTGAGTTGTAAGAGAAATATTCTTTGCAACATATTCAGCATCAACCTTCCAGTTAGCGGTTGCTCTTACAGTTTTATCACTGCTCTGGTCAAAATCAAGAGCACCGTTATCTACAGTCCAGTAATCAAACGTATAAAGCGGGTTATTTGATTTAAGTGCTGAAAGGTTAACAGTTTGTTCACCTGAATAAGTGAAAGTAACTGTTTCATCTTCGTAATAGCCGTTACCTCTGATATTTACTGTAATCTTTACAGCTTCAGTCTGCACTGAAATATTCAGATTTGATGTAACATTTGCTACAGTATACTCACCATTTGATGAGCCGTATTCAATACCATTAACATACACATGCGTTACCTTGTAATACGCATTTGGAGTAACAGTAAACTTTACGGTATCACCATACTGGATACTGTCATTTATAACTTTAACGTCAGACTGACCTGCGTTAATCTCACATCTGATAGCAATTTTCTTAACGCTTACATGGATTGTTACGTCATTTGTAACATTGCTGACGATCTTGCTTCCGCCTGTTGCAGAAAGCTCAGTATTATTGCCTGTAACCTCGATTTTATCAACTACATAACCTGCGTTTAAAGAAATGTTGAAATTGAAGTTACCGCCGTGAACAATATCAAGTCCGCTTACTGCATTAACAACTGCACCGTCATCAGCAGTGAGAGTTACATGGTACGTATTCAGGCTGACATTGTCTACTCTTACAATGGTATCAGCAGTAATATTGTCAATTCTGTAAATACCGTTGCTGTCAGCAGAAATCGGCTCACCGTTTACCTCAACAGAAGGCTTAGAGTTGCTGTAGCTGTTATCAAGTTCAAGCTTAAATTCAAAGCTTGCTCCATGAGCTACTGAACTGTTCTGTAACGCATTGCCCTGGGCATCTGTAAATGAGCAGCCGTCTGTACCGTAAAGCTTTACTGCATACTGCTTTGATTCAGCATTGCCAATTGTTACAGCAACATTGCTCTTTACACCAAGAAGCGTGTAGCCGCCGTTGCCGTCATTGTCATACTGTGCACCCTCAATCTTAACCTCGGGAGCATTATAGCCTGCCTTCGGTCTTACATAGAAGGTATAGTTGCTGTTATATGTTACAACTGCCATACCGTTTTCAATGTCTCCACCGTTTACTGTGTAACCGGCATCTGCTGCAGCAGAAAGACCTGAAACCGTGAATGTTTTTTCAACAACATTTGTAACTGTTACAGTTGTATCCGCAGTTACATTGTAGAGGATATAACCGTTTGTAACCTCAGGGTCCTTCCTAACCTCAGCGTTTGTAGCTTTTACATTAGCATTGGCAAGATCATATCTTTCGTTTGCTTCAAGGGTGAATTTGAATTCGCCGTCTGCAGCAACTGTTAAGTTATCATAACCGCCAAAGGTATAAACAGCACCATCAGGACGAAGCAGGGTTACATTGAACGGCTTCTTAGCACCGGCATCAATTGTAATATTGCTGTCTGAAGTAATCTGAGGAGTAACATATTCATTGTTACCGCTTGATGGAAGGACTGTATTGTTGAACTTAACAACAGGAGCCTGATAGCCTTCAGCAGGAATAACTCTGAATGTAAATCTGCTGCCGTATGTTACATCAACCTTACCATCATTTATACTGTCGCTTATTACTGTATAAGCAGCATTATTATTCTGAACTACATTAATCTGATATTTAGTTCTTTCAACACCTCTCACCTCAACGCTTGCATTGGAGGTGATGTTTGGAATTGTAAATACGCCGTCTACGGCATCAATTCTTGTAGTATTATTTAAAATTATATAAGCACCTGATGCATTGTAACCTGCAACAGGATTAATTCTGAAAGAAACCTCTCCTGCATGAGAAACAGTTACTTTTGAGCCAAGAGCTTCACCTGAAACACTAACATAATCAAAGGTCTTATCAGCACCTGATGCATTGTTAAGACTTACATCATATGTTTTCTGTGAAGCAGAGCCTGTAATTTTGATTGTTGTTGCACCCTGTACTTCAAAAACATAGGTATTACCTGAAACGATTGGAGTTACTGTATTTCCACCTGAGGTTATTTCAACCTTAGGAGCAGCAAAACCATCCTTTGCAGCAAGAGTAAACTGATAGGTATCACCTAAATCAGCAATTCCTCTGCCCTTGATAATATCATATGAACCGTTATTTGTTTCGTCAAATTTAATTTGATACTTTGTTGTTACATTAATTTCTGTAGCAGAGCTAACAGTAAAGGAATAAGTATCACCTGTCTTTGTAAGCTTTGTTCCGTTATCGGTTGTAACAGTATCAATCACATATCCTTCTGCAGGATTAACCTTAAAGCTTACTGACTGACCCTCTTTAGCCTGAATAACATCACCTGCAGGCTCTTGAGCAACACTATCAACGGTAATATTACTGAAAGAGAAGCCCTCACCTGCATTAAATGTAATATCATTGTCAGGCTTTTCAGGATTTTTAACCTGAATAGTAACATCGCCCTTTGCTGTTCTAAGTGGTACTGTAACTTTAGTACCACTTGCTACAGAAGCACATTGAAGGGTTATATTAGTACCTTGAGTATCCTTGGCTGTCGCATTAACTGAACTAGCTTGTTGTGATTGTGCAACAAGCTGAACACTACTCCAACCAGAAAAATTAGTATTCGTTGTACCCTCTGAATTACAAGGTACAAATCTATAACCATTGGTTCCGTTCCTGTAGGCTAATACATACTTTCCAGCAGCTAATTCAACAGGAATTGGCTCCAACACCTCACCATCTACTTCTTCTCCTACTACATTGTCTAAGTACTCATTACCCTGATAGTCAAGCAAGGCAATACCTTCTTCACAACTGACAAAAACCTGTGTAACAGCTGTGGCTGCACCATATGCGTATGGCATTGAAACTGACATCACAAGTGACATCGCACAGATAATTGCCATTATTTTTTTGAATAATGAGCTTTTTTTAATTTTCTTTTCCATACTCCTTTTGGTACAATATTAGCAT
>DKYL01000058.1 GCA_002493325.1 Ruminococcaceae bacterium UBA7101 | reverse complement strand
TAAATTAATATAACATTTGTTGATATTATATTTCTATTTTCAAATGATTAGTAGTAAAATAGACTATTATATATTTAGTTTAAACTACCAAATTTAAGTACCAAAAACAATTGTAAAAACCATTTGTGATTAATGCATTTTTGTGTTTTTTGTAATTGTCAATGTTTTCTATAGATTTTTTAAATTATATGTGTTATAATAAATGAACTAACTTGAAAGGAAGATGGATATGTGCGTTTATATAGGAATTGAGGATTTGGCTGCAAATGCACTAATTGAAGTTATGTCAAAGGATAAATCAAAAAGATTTGTTTCTTATGAAGAATTAGAAAATTATGGTTCCGAAGTAGTAAACTTTTTAAACGCCCAAGGTGAAAAAGCAATTTTAATCCTTTCAAGGGAAAGTACTAATGCAATGTTTAGAAATTATTCGGATATTTTTGAAGAAACTACTCTAAATAATCAACTTGGAATTGTGCTTAAACCCAAAGTATCAATTGAGGACTTAATTATAAAGTTTAGGGGATACTTGGCATGGGATGTACTTCTTGCGTTTGTAAGTAAGCAAACCGTATCAAAATTAGGAGTAAAATAATGATTCCATTTAAGCAGTTTAAAGATCCGATTTATGGATATGTTCAATTACCAACTGAATATGTGAAAAACATCATTGATACAGCGGAATTTCAAAGATTGAGGAGAATAGTTCAAACTAGCTACTCTCCTCTTTATTCTGCATCTGTTCATAATCGATTTATCCATTCAATTGGAGTATATCATTTAGGAACTATCGCCTGCGAAAGTGTTTTTAATTATTTAAAGGATAATGAACTTACAAAAAACTTGCTTAATTGGGATAAAACAAAAGAAATTTTTTTACTAGCCTGCTTGTTACATGATGTTGGGCACGCACCGTTTTCTCATACTGGAGAAAAATACTATTTAGATAAGCAGGGACGATATTCTAATTTACATAATAAATTGTTATCTTCTGTTGGATCAGAAACTTTTATCAATGATATTCCAAAAGACAGTATGTCTGCAGCACCTCATGAAATAATGAGTGCTATTGTTGCACTCGAAAATTATCAGTTTTATTTTACAGATGAATTTTCGAAAGAACTATTTGCTCGCTGTATTACCGGATATAAATATCAAGAGAATGACTTATGTAGTTCAATACTAAACTGTATTATATCAATGCTGAACTCAAAAGTAATTGATGTTGACAGATTAGATTATTTAATTAGAGATGCATATTTTACTGGATTTGAAACAGTAAATATTGATTATGAAAGACTATTAACTTCACTAACAATAACGATAAATGACAAAAAAGCAAATTTAGGTTTCAAAAAAAATGCAATAAGTGTAATAGAGAATGTAGTTTATGCTCATGACTCAGAAAGAAAATGGATTCAAACTCATCCGATAGTTTTGTATGACATGTATATTATTCAACATGTTATAGATAAATTGGAAAGAAAGTATTCCAATGATAAAGATAATTTGTTTTCACAAGAATCTTTAAGTTTTAAAGGGCATAAATTGAGTGACGGAACAGAAATATCTTTGTTATGTGATGATGATATTGTCCACTTATTAAAAATGCAAAAAGATGATGCATTATGTACTGAATATTTCTCAAGAAATAAAAGACGTCATCCTCTTTGGAAATCAGAAGCGGAATATAAGGCATATATGACACTTCGTTTTGGAAAAAGTGGTAAGATATTTGAAAACCTTTCATCCGCTTTATCAGAAACCGAAAAATACATGCGCAAGAATTCTGAAAGTTGGATAATAAACGAAAGTATTATTGAAAAACTGGAAAATGATTTAAGGAGTGTAGACGAATCAAAAGAAATTGATGATACAACAAAAAAAGCTCAAAAGGAAATAAAAGAGAAAATTCTAAAAGTTATTAGAGCACTAAAAAACTATGCAAGTAACAATGGAATTGACTGTGATTTTGTTTTGTTAGAAGCAAGTCAGTTTTATAGTGGGTTTAACAAAAAAGACTTATTAAACATTCCTATTACATTTCCTCAAAAAGCAAATTCAAATACATATCCGTTTAAAGATGTTGTAACACTATTGGAAAGTAGTGAGCTAGATATGAAAGAGTTTTTCTATCTTTATTACAAGGAAGGGGATAACCCTATAGATAAAGATGCTCTTTGTGCTGAATTGTACAAAGCGTTTATTGAATAGAATCGTATTTTTAAGTTAAGATGTTATTATTTTATAATGCTTTTGTGGCAACGATATGGCAACACGAGGTTTTACAGCCGGTGTACTTTGTATAATACAAGTGATTAAAATAATACGAACAATATTACCCCTACTGAAATGCTACGGTTTTGAAATAAGGGGTAGAGTGGGAATAAATAATTAAACATATTAAAGCAGATTGACCGTTTGAGTCAATCTGCTTTTTTGTGAAAAATGTATTTTACTTATTTTCAGCATCATTGATAATTTTATCAAACATTGCAAAAAGCATATCTTTATCCACATTGCAGTTATTGACAAAATTGATTAATGACAGTGCGGAGCAGAAGCTGATTCCATGTTCCAAATCCGAATAGGACCGCAGTGAAATATCCATGCGTTCTGCCATTTTCTCCTGCGACAAATCAAGCTCTGTTCGTTTTGCTATGAGCTCGTTTTTAAAGCCGTTTTTCAGTCGGTCAAGTGTTGACATTCTCAACACCTGCCCAGATGTGCTAACAGAGCTGCCTTGTTGCAGTATCCAATATATTAGTTACTGAAACAAATGAATGTAACACAAAATTTACAATTGTATTACAATAAAAAATCATAATCCGATAATCAGTAAAAACAACTGAGAGCCGATTGACCTTTGTGGTAAATCGGCTCTTAACTGTTTTTCTATTTCCCCCAGTTATCAATAACCTTTTGAATCATATCGGGGTCTTTGGTTGTAATATTATCAGGCTTTATGGCAAGCATTTTTTTAGCAGTGCGTTCCTTATCCACTGTCCACACCGAGAGCTTATAGCCCTTTTTATGAAGCAATGATGATAATTGTGAATTTGCATATTTATAATTACAGTTAATTCCCACAGCACCTGTTTCCTCAAGCAATTCAACAAGCTTCTGCCTGTATTCATCAAAGAAAACACGGACTCTTGACGGTATATAATTCAAATAGTAATCCATATCGGCACATTTGGAATCCTTAACAGCTCTGACATTAATCGTTTCAATTCCTGTTAAAAAGGATTTTTCAACAAGATTGTATTTAACAAGCAAATCATAGAGATTATCCAGAGATTTTGTTTCTTTGATATCAAGATTTATTTGCATTTCTGCATTCTGCAAAATCACAAATGCATCCTCAACAGGATTTCCGTCATTGTTTGTAACAACAAAGTCGTGGCTCATAACCACTGTGCCGTCAGGTCTTTGACGGATGTCAAGCTCAACAATATCTGCATGATTATCCACTGCTGCCTGAACGGACTGAACAGTATTCATTGCAGTAGCGTATGCACCTGAATGTGCAGTTACTGTAAAATTATCCACAAAGCTCAACTCCATTTCATCATAGGTTTTTGTTACGGCATAATCCGCCACACCGATTACCATAGCAACAGATACAAGAAAGGCAAATACCTGATAACCAAAATGCTTTGCCCAGGTGGGCGTCATATTACGCTTCAAAAACCGTTTAAATTTTACCCATTTTGATATTTTTTCTGCCATAAAACACAACCCTAAATCAGAACACAACAGGCGACACAAAGCCGCCTGTAAATATTACAAATTTTATTTATCTGCTTCCTGAATAGTTAGGAGCTTCCTTGGTAATGGTTACATCGTGCGGATGGCTTTCTGCAAGACCAGCACCTGTAATCTTAATGAACTTAGCGTTTGTTCTGAGCTCTTCAATGGTATGGCAACCGCAGTAGCCCATACCAGAACGAAGACCGCCCATCATCTGATATACTGTATCACCGAGAGGTCCCTTATAAGGCACACGACCCTCAACACCTTCGGGAACAAATTTCTTTGAGCCCTTCTGGAAATAACGGTCAGCACTTCCGTGATTCATAGCACCAAGTGAGCCCATACCACGGTAAACCTTGAACTGACGACCCTGATAAATCTCTGTATCTCCGGGTGATTCCTCACAACCTGCAACAAGTGAGCCAACCATAACAACTGAGCCGCCTGCTGCAATAGCCTTAACGATTTCACCGCTGTACTTGATACCGCCGTCTGCGATAATCGGCACACCGAACTTGTCGGCACGCTCTGCTGAATCATAAATTGCAGTAATCTGTGGAACGCCGATACCTGCAACAATACGGGTTGTACAGATAGAGCCGGGACCGATACCAACCTTAACAGCATCTGCACCAGCCTTGATTAATGCCTCGGTAGCATCTGCAGTTGCAACATTACCTGCAATAAGTGAAACCTGTGGGAATGCATTTTTAACAAGCTCAACAGATTTCATAATATTCTTGCTGTGACCGTGTGCTGAATCAAGAACAAAGGCATCAACACCTGCATCAGCAAGAGCCTTAGCACGGTCAAGAACGTCATTGGTTACACCAAGTGCTGCTGCACAAAGGAGTCTGCCGTCCTTGTCCCTGGCAGTATTCGGATACTTAACGCTCTTTTCAATATCCTTAATTGTAACAAGACCTGTAAGCTTGCCGTTTTTATCAATTAAAGGAAGCTTTTCAACCTTTGAGCCCATAAGGATTTTTTTAGCCTCTTCAAGCGTAGTACCCTCTTTAGCGGTAACAAGCTGATCCTTAGGCGTCATCACTGTGGAAATTTTAACACTGTAATCGTTCATAAAACGCATATCACGGTTCGTTAAAATACCAACAAGTGTTCCGTCCTCCTCACAAATAGGTACGCCGCTGATGCGGTATTTATTCATCAAAGCCTCTGCATCTGATGCAAGATGATTTGGTGAAAGGAAAAACGGATTTGTAATTACACCATTTTCAGATCTTTTAACCTTATCAACCTCAGTTGCCTGATCTTCAATAGTCATATTTTTATGAATAACACCGATACCGCCCTCACGTGCAATCGCAATTGCCATACGTGATTCTGTAACAGTATCCATAGCTGCTGTCATAAGCGGAATGTTAAGTGTAATATCCTTGGTAAGCTTTGTCTGAAGCTGAACTTTATCCGGTGTAACATCACTTTCAGCCGGGATTAAAAGAACATCATCAAAGGTCAAGCCCTCTTTAACAAACTTTGCGCCGTAATCGCCCATTAAAAATTACCTCCGTTTTCTTAAAAATGAAATCTTATGATATTATATTTTTACAATTATAACACTTTTAAACTGTATGTTCAAGTATTATTTTTCGCAATTTTTTCAATTTCACGAGCTGTCTGTTCAACAGAATTGCCGTTGCAGTCAATAACTGCATCCGCCCATTTTTGATAAAGGGGCAGACGCTCATTATACATATCCTTTAAGGTATCACCATTCTTGATTAAAACACCCCTTGTGCTCAGATTGCTTATTCTGCTGCACATATTCTCATAATCAATATGAAGATAAATAATTTTACCGAGCTTTTTTAAATGCTCCATTGCTTTGTCGGAATATATGACAGAGCCGCCTGTGGCAATAACTGTGCCGTTAATATCCAACGATAGGATTGCAGCCTCCTCTGCCCGTTCAAAATAATCGTTGCCCTTGTTATTAATAATATCCTGCAGGACTGAATTTTCAATATTCTGAATCAACAAATCCGTATCAAAAAAATTCTTCAGCAGCATTTTAGCCGCCACTACACCGCAGGTGGATTTACCGCTGCCCGGCATACCAATAAGAACAATATTACTCACTTTTTAACACCGACCTTTTTACAGCAATCCGCAAGCGGGCAGTCATCACAAAGGGGTTTTCTTGCTGAACAGGTATCTCTGCCGAACAACACAATCCTGTGGCAGAAATCCGAGCCCTCCTCAGGCGGAACAATCTTTTTCAGTGCAAACTCTATTTTTTTAGGGTCTTTCTCTGCAACCAAGCCGATACGGTTGGAAATTCTGATCATATGTGTATCAACAACAATGCTTTCCTTGCCGTAAATATCGCCGACAATAAGATTAGCTGTTTTTCTGCCGACACCCGGCAAAGTTATCAAATCTTCTATATTATCAGGTACCTGACCGCCGAATTCATCCCTGATTTTCTGTGCCATACCGATAATGGATTCTGCCTTGCTTTTATAAAAGCCACAGCTATGAATAAGCCTTTCAATATCCTTAATATCGGCATTACAGTAATCATCAAGGGTTTTGTATTTTTCAAAAAGTGCAGGTGTAACAAGGTTTACCCTTGCATCGGTGCACTGTGCCGAAAGCCTTACAGCCACAAGAAGCTCAAAGGGATTTGAAGCAGTAAGCGAGCAAAGCGCATCGGGATAAAGCCCTTTTAATATTTCAATAACCTTTAAAACTCTTTCCTTTTTCGTCATATATATTCCTCTTTATGTAAATCAAGATATTTCATTCCCTTTTTTGCCTTTAATCCTGTCCCAATAGGCTTTGAATGCCTGCTCATTCTTATTAGGACCATATGTATAATACTGTTTATTTTTAATTACATCAGGCAGATACTGCTGATATGTCCAGTGATTTTCATAATTATGCGGATAAATATAATTCTGCCCTTTATTTTTAACATCATCTCCGTCATAATGAACATTCTGGAGCTGACGGGGTATCGGACCGTAATTACCGCTTTGAACATCAGCCACAGCAAGATTGATAGCCTCCTCGCCCGAATTGCTTTTGGGAGCAGTTGCCACAAGAATAACCGCATCTGCCAGAGGGATTCTCGCCTCAGGAAGACCGACAGCCTGCGCAATATCCACACAGGACTTTACAATAGGAATAATCTGAGGGTAAGCAAGACCCACATCCTCACAGGCACATACCATTAACCGCCTGCAGGCTGAGGGCAAATCCCCAGCCTCCAGAAGTCTTGCCAGATAATGCAGTGCTGCATCAGGGTCTGAGCCTCGCATACTTTTCTGATAAGCGGATATGATATCAAAATGCTCGTCGCCCTCACGGTCATAGCGAACCGCACTTTTTTGTGTTAACTGCTGTGCAAGGTCAAGGGTTATATTCTTTTTCCCGTCAACTGTCGGGGCGGCAAAAAAGCAATTTTCCACACTGTTGAGTGACTTTCTCACATCACCGCCGCAGCCGTTGGCAATTTTTTGAATAACGCCCTCTTCCAGCTCCACAGAAACAGCATGTTCCTCTGCCAGAATACGAAAGCCTCTTTCAACAGCAGGAACAACATCCTCCTTTTCAATGGGCTTAAATTCAAATACCGTTGAACGGGAAAGTATAGCAGGATATATATAAAAATAGGGATTTTCGGTAGTCGATGCAATCAGTGTTATTTTGCCGTTTTCAATATACTCAAGCAGGCTTTGCTGCTGACGTTTGTTGAAATACTGTATCTCATCAAGATAAAGGAGGATACCATTTGGTGCAGTAAATGTGTCAAGCTCTGCAACTATATCCTTGATATCCTGCGTGGAGGCATTTGTGCCGTTAAGCTTTCTCAGGCTTTTATTTGTTGCATTGGCAATGATTGACGCAACTGTTGTTTTGCCCACACCGCTTGGACCGTAAAAAATCAGATTCGGTATTTCACCTGACATGATCAGATTATAAAGTGCCTTGCCCTCACTGAGCAAGTGACGCTGACCCACAACCTCTTCAAGGCAGGTAGGTCTTATTCTGTCTGCCAACGGTTTATTCATGCTCTGCCTCCCTTCGTGAATACACACAGCCGCAGAAATTCTGCCTGTACAAGTTATATTCCTTTGATAATTCTATGGAGCGCTTATAGCCCTCTCGCTTTTTGAAATCTGACGGAAGCCATAATACGCTGTACGCTTCGCTCAGTCTTTCACCGATTTCATTAATCTTCTGTGCGTTTTTCAGCGGACTGATAGAAAGTGTTGTGCAAAAATAATCATAGCCGCCTTTTTTTGCTTCCTCGGCTGCTTTTCTTAAACGAAGCTCATAGCACCTGAAGCAGCGTTCACCGCCCTCACGGCACTGCTCATAGCCTTTTGCAATTTCAAAAAATGCATTGTAATCATAGTCACAATCCACAAAATTCACTTTGTTTTGAACAGGCAGTGAACGAATCAGTCTGATTTGCTCTGCCTTTCTTTTTTCATATTCCTCACGTGGTGAAATATTGGGGTTATAGTAAAGAACGGCAATTTTAAAATAGTTCGACAAATACTCAATTGTATAGCTCGAACAGGGTGCACAGCAGCTATGCAGTAAAAGAGAGGGCAAAATGTCCTCTCTCTTATTACATTCAATTATAGTATCTAATTTTTTCTGATAGTTAATTTTGTTCATCTGCTTAAATAATGAGTCGGATTAACCTTTGCTCCGTCAAATCTGATTTCAAAATGGCAATGCGGTCCTGTTGAATTTCCTGTTGAGCCGCTTTTAGCAATCTGCTGACCTCGTTTAACGCTGTCACCTGCTGACACTAAAATGGATGAATTGTGTGCATAAAGGGTAACAACAGAACGACCCTTTGCGTCTGTGCCGTGATAAACCATTACATAATATCCATAGCTGTAATCAAGTCTTTTAACGGTAATAACAATACCGTCCTGTGCTGCAACAATAGCTGAACCTGTCGGACACGGAAAATCAATACCGCCGTGATATTTGCCCGATGAATAATTCGGGAAGCCTGCCGAAACACCATAGTAACCGGGTACAGGATAAGTCATATTGAGCACAGCATCACTGTTTGAATAAACATCGGATTTGCCGCCCTGAATATTATCTGTATTATTGCTTGGCTTATCTGATTTAACTGCAGTTGTTACCTCATCAGGTGATTTAATGCCTGCAATCAAATCCTGAATTTCCTTTTCAACAGCCTCAACCAAGGCACTGTCTTCATTTCTGAACTCTGTATACTGCTGATTCTGTGCAGTGAGCTTAGCAAGCAGGCTGTCACTTTCCGCTCTGTCCGTTGCAAGCGAAATTTTCCGGGATGCAATTTCCTCGGAATTGCTTTCAATCTTCTTTTGCTTAGCTACAAGGGAGGCTTTCTGCTCGTCATACTTTGACTTAATATTTGTATATTCCCTCAGCTTTTCATCAAGTCCGTCCTTTTTGGTAACGATTTCCTTGGTTTTGTCGTTAACCTCCTTCAAAAGCTCCGTATCGCTTTTTGAAACAGACTTAATCATTTCATACCTTGTAAGAAAGCTTGATATATCCTTACAGGTAATAAGTGCCGTCAATATATTATAATCACCGCTTATGTACATCACACGCAGACGCATACAATAGGCTTCATAAACGCTCTGGAATTTATCCTCAAGCTTTTTAAGCTCTGCCTGTGCTTTGTCTACCTGCTCGGAAAGCTCCTTAAGAACCTTTTCATTTTCTTCAATTTCAGGCTTCAATTTATTAATATCGCCCTGAATCTGCTGATTTTCATTTTCAAGCATTGTCAGACGCTCATTGATATAGCCGATTT
The DNA here is from genome assembly GCA_002493325.1 of Ruminococcaceae bacterium UBA7101. Lineage (GTDB taxonomy): Bacteria > Bacillota > Clostridia > Oscillospirales > Acutalibacteraceae > Eubacterium_R. Next base: position 16,156 of record DKYL01000058.1, on the reverse strand, counting down.
TCTGGTCAAGGGTATCAATATACTCCTCTGTAACCTTTGAATCCTTCTCCAATTCGGCTAACTTCTTTTCTGCATCCTTTATATTATTTTCAAGCTCCTTCTGCTGCTTTTCGAGCATAAGCTGCGCCTCGTGCCTTGCCTTTTCATCCATCTCGGTTGTGGATTGCTCCTCACCTGCAGCAGTTGTTCCCGTTGTGCTTGTGCTGTTTTTGGCACTGTCTGCCGTGGTTTCAGCAGCCAGTGCAATATAAGGAATTGTCGCTGAAAATAGTAAAATTAATGCCATAACAATAGAAAGCAGTTTGATTTTCAATTGTTATTCCCCTTTCCGTTACGGTAAATAAAGTGCCGGATTGACACAATCGCTATACTTTGCACCCGGTGTTCTGACCTCAAAATGACAGTGAGGTCCTGATGAATTACCTGTTGAACCGCTGACAGCTATCTGCTGTCCCTTTTTCACGTGCTGATTTACAGACACAAGTCTTTGAGAATTGTGTGCATAAAGTGTATATACACGATTGCCTGACGCATCTCGCTTATCGTGTGCAATTACAATATACCTGCCATAGCTGCAGTAGCCGCCGCCGTGATAGGAGTTTGAGCAGCCGTTACATCTGATGTCAGTTGATATGATAACCTCGCCGTCCTCAGCAGCGACAACCTTGGAACCGCTGTCACAGGCAAAGTCGGCACCCGTATGATTGGTATAGCCCATCCACGGGCAGGTAATTGTTGTCTGACTCGGAATAGGATATGTTAAGCTGAGCTTATTTGAGCTTGTGGGCTTTGGTTTGGCAGTGGTTGTCGGTTTGGTTGTTGACGTACTGCCGTCACCGCCTGTTTCAGGCTTTTTTGTAGTTGTTGTGGCAGTAGTTGTTGTAGTGGTCTGGCTCTCCTGCCTTTTTTCCCACTCAAGAGCTGCCTGCTCAATTTCGGCATTTATTGCATTGAGCATTTCCAAATCCTGATTTCGGTATTCGCTGTAAGTCTTTGTATCCTGATGCAGCTTAAGAAGCAGTCTGTCAGCCTCTGCCTTTTCATCCCGATAGGATTTCTCTTTTTCATTATAGCTTATCTGCTGTGTTTCAAGTGTCTTGATTGTCTGATTAAGATTTTCTTTTGTAGACACCAGATTTTCCTGATTTGCAGATAAGGTGATTTTTTTATCCTCAAGACTTGTTTTCGTATTTAAAAGCTCTGTCCCCTCATTCTGCAGGGTTTCAAGGAGCTCTTTGTCATATCTTGAAACACGCTTAATCATTTCAAGCCTTGTAAACAATGTTGAAATGTCGTTACTTGTCAGAAGCATCTCCAGCATACTGTTGTTTCCGCTGATATAAAGCGCCCTTGCTCTCTGGGCATAATCACTGTAGCTGAGGTCAAATTCCTCCTGCAGGGTATCCATTTTAGCCGCTAAATCGACTATATCCTGCTCGAGTGTTTTTATTTCTTCCTCATTACTTTTATATTCATTCTCAAGGGCTGTTATTTTTTTCTTTGAGCTTTCAATTGTATTTTTAGAAAGTGAAAGCTCCTTCTGAAGATAGCTTATTTTCTGGTCAAGTGTGTTAATGTATTCCTCTGTCTCTCCTGACTGCTCACTGATGGAGGACAGCTTTGCATTAACCTCCTTCAGCTTCTGCTCAAGATATGCCTGTTTTTCAGCAGGTGTCATATTTTCATACTCATCACTGTATTCATTGCCTGCTGCAAAAACAATACAGTTTGAGCCGATTGATGCGAAAATAAAACAGAAGGTCAGTAAAACAGACATGACCTTAATTAATAAACCCGACTGTTTCATTGACCTTCACTTCCTTAAAAAATTTTAAAATTATTATGTTTTAAGTATATCACATATTATAAGTAATTTAAAGGGTTAACCTGTGATCCGTTAACACGAACTTCAAAATGGCAATGCGGACCGCTGGAATTACCTGTTGAACCGCTGGCGGCAATAACCTGACCTCTTGATACAGTATCGCCTACACCCACATAAAGAGCACTGTTATGTGCATAAAGAGTGGAAAGACCATCGCCGTGGTCAATCAGAAGATAATAACCATAGCTGTAATTCAGTGTTTTAGCTAAAATAACTGTTCCGCTTGCAGCAGCATAAATATTTGAACCGACAGGAACAGGGAAATCCACACCGCCGTGATAGCCGCCGCTGCTGTAATATGGGAAGCCTGCCGAAATACTTCTTGAATCAGTCGGATAACCGAGTGCACCGCTGCCTGAGCCGTGTGAGCCTGAAATTGAACCAGAACCGCTTGATGCGGCTGCAGCTGCTCTTCGGATTTCATTCTCAACCTCCTGCAAACGCTCTCTGTTGGTGTCAATCAATTCCATATACTCACTGGTCTGTGATGAAAGCTTTTTCATTAAAGCGTTAGCTTCGGCAGCCTCAGCATCCACCTCTTGCTTTGAGGAATCAATCTCATCAATTCTGTTTTGCAGTGACTGCTTGTTTTCTTCAAGCTTGGCTTTATCCTCGTTAAGCTCATTACGCTTAACCTCAAGCTCCTTTTTCTTAGCCTCGATTTCCTCCATCTTCTTCATAAGGTCGTCAAGCTGAGCACTGTCCTGCTCTGATACAGACTTAATCATCTGTGAACGGGTGAGCATTGCACTCATATCTGTGCAGGTAAGCAAAACCTCAAGATTTGAAACGGAGCCTGAAACATACATAGCTCTGAGTCTTTGACAATAAAGCTCATAGCTCTTGTCAAATTCAGCCTGTTTTTTGTCAATTTCCTTCTGATTTTTCTCTAATTCATCCTCAGTTTTAACAATGTTATCCTGAATGGCATTAATTTCCTTCTGCAGGGCACTTTTATCAGCCTCGAGAGAATCTATTTTATCCTGCAGCAAGCTTATTTTTGACCTTAATGCTGTTAAATATTCCTCAGTTTCTGATTTTTGTGCAGCAAGCTCATCAATTTTATCCTGAGCACTGTTGATTTCGCTCTGGATTTTTTCACGTTCACTTCTGAGCTGGGAGGTTGACTTAGCCTGTGCGGTAATTCCGAAGCTTGAAAAAGCAAGAACAGCACACAAAAATACAGAAAAAATTCTTAATTTTGATTTAGACACCGCTAATCTCACTACCTTCCTTGTTAAGATACTTTCTCATAGTTACAAGCGAGCCGCCGACACCGCATACAACACCGATTAATACAAATATGCCGAGCATAGGCAATGCATAGTCCGTAAACGGAATTGCGTTCAGATTCAGCTCACGCAGCAAGCCGTTGAACTGTGTAACAGCAAGCTCATACAGTCCCCATACAAAACCGAGTCCCACAGCACCGCTGAGCACACCTAAGATAATACCCTCAATAACAAACGGAAAACGGACAAAGCTGTTGGTTGCACCGACTGATTTCATAATGCTGATTTCAAGTCTGCGGCTGTAAACGGTAAGTCTGATTGTATTTGAAATAATGAAAAGTGAAATAACAAACAAAACAGCTACAATAACAATTGCGATAATGGAAATACCGTGTCTGATAGCAACAAGCTTCTGCGCAAGGTCCTTATTTTCCCTTATCGTATCAATATGGTCAAGACCCTTTAATTCCTCAACAGTCTTGTCAAAGCTGTCAAGATTTTCAACCGTTACCTTGTAAGCATCAGGCAATGGAATGTCACTGCTGATTTGGGTGAAAAACTCTGCCTGTGCTTCCTCCATAGTTTCAAGCTGTTCTGCCCAGGCATCCACCTTTGAAACAAATTCAACCTTGCTGATATTATCCAGAGCATTAATCTGATTTTCCATTTCGGTTAATTCTGCTTCGGTTGTATTATCCTCAACATAAACCATTACTACATTTTCTTCCTCAATCTTGGAAAGAAGGGAATCAATGTTAACAAACATCATTGCAGCCGAGCCGATAAGTACAAGACAGCTCATCAAAACGGCAATTGAAGCAAGGGACATCATCCTGTTTGTCCATACATTTCTGAAGCCCTCTTTGGTCAAATATTTAAAACTGGAACCTGTCATTACTCCTCACCTCCGGCACTTTCTGTTTCAGACTTATCTGAAACAACATCTTCAAGATTATCAAACACATCCTCAAGATCAACCTTGTCGATTGACACATTTTCTTCAAAGAAGAACATATCGGTTGCCTGCTCGGGAGTCGGAGCAGTTTCAAACTGTGCGTGAGTCGGGTCAGGTGTATCAGACACAACCTCGCCGTTTTTAATAACAATAACCCTTCGCTGGAAGGAACGGACAAGGTCGTGCTCGTGTGTAACCATAATTACGGTTGTGCCTGCATTGTTGATTTTGGTCAACAAGCCGACAATTTCGTGGCTCATTTCAGGGTCGACGTTACCGGTAGGCTCGTCCGCAATAATAACCTTAGGATTATTAACCAAGGCTCTTGCCAGTGACACACGCTGCTGCTCACCGCCTGAAAGCTCGTTAGGCAGTGCTCTTGCTTTTTGTGACAAGCCAACAAGCTGCAAAATGTAAGGTACTCTCTTTCTTATGTCCTTTTCCTTAGCACCGATAACACGCATTGCAAATGCAACATTATCGTAAACCGTCATTTTGGGAATCAGACGGAAATCCTGAAACACGATACCCATATCACGTCTGTAATAAGGAACCTGCCTTTTTTTCAGTGTGGATGAATTGTAATCATTAAAAATAATCTCACCCTCGGTTGGCTTCTCCTCATGCATAATAAGCTTTAGAAAGGTACTTTTACCTGCACCCGAAGAGCCTACAACAAACACGAACTCACCGTCTTCGATTTTAATATTTACGTTCGATAATGCGTGAGTACCGTTGCTGTCATAAACCTTCGATACATTTCTAAATTCAATCACAATAATTACCTCGTTACATCGTAAGTTTGGTGGAAATAACACCACCTCATTTTATTTTTCCTTATATATAATATAACAACTTATATGATAAATCAAGCCTTTTTTGTAACCATTTTGTAAACTACCGTTTTTTAAAATGGAATTTTTGTTAATAATATCCAAAAATTCCACATGCCAACCGCAATATATGCAGTGGCAAGAAATATGCACCTCAAAATACAGAAAATATTACAAAATTATTTTTTCAGATATTCCTCAAGGCATATTTTTGCATCAAAGATTTCCTTAGCTGCTTTTTTGCCGACATAGCGGTAATGCCATGGCTCATAGCTGATTTTTGTAATATCTGTCTTATCCTTAGGATAGCGAAGAATAAAGCCGTATTTCCAGCTGTTTTCAAGGAGCCATTTCTGCGTGGGCGTATTCTCCTGCTCTTCCTCAAGAAGCTGATATGAAATATCGACAATATCCAGAGCCAGACCAAGCTGGTGCTCACTTGTACCGGGAACAGCAACAAGCTTTCCTGCCTGCATTTTTGCTTCATTCACCGAATATCCCTGATTCTTCCATTTTTCGACCTGATTGTCAAACAGCATCTGCTGCTTCTCCTGCGTGCGATATGACGAGCATATAACAGGGCGCAGACCTGCCCTGCGGCAGTCCTTCAGCATATTCTGCAAAGCATCATAGCATCTTTCATCCACAGCCTGTCCGTTATCAAGCTGTTTCACATTGATTTCATAATTCTCAGGAAGCGGGGTATCAGAATTAACAAGTACAAGATTCCAGGGAATTGCATCCGACTCTTCTTTTGTACTGCTTTCAGAGTTTGACACAGGCTCTGTGGTTGAAATATCCGTGCTTTCATTTTCTTTTTTTAAGCTGTTATCGGAAATGAATGCTGCTGCAATGATAAGCACAACAGCTAATACAACGCTCACGATTATGATAATCTCTTTAACTCTTTTCTTTGTCATAAAATCACCACTTATATTATTCTCCGACATCAAGTATAAAAAAACAAATTATCAAAATCACACCAAAAAAGCATCAAAACGTAATCAGTTATTGAAAAATATCAGTTCATTATTCTGCTGACGAACAGGAACGGAGCAGACAAAATCCTCGCCATTACTGTTTACAGTCAAATCAATAAAGAAATATTCATCAGTTTCTTTTCTGCACTGCACCTCATCTGCCTGATAATGAACAAGACAATACTTGCCTAAATCATATACTATCTCGGGGATTTCACTGTCAGAAGCATCCGTATATTCCATCATAAGGCTAACCATCTGACCGCTTTTATCGTCAATCCAGATTGCGGCATTTGCCTCTGCCTCCTCATCAATCCATAAACATCGCCAGTATATTCTCGTTTTGGTTGCAACCTCTTCTCCCGTGCTTATCATAAGCTTTGGCACTATTTCTGTTGGCTCACCGCTGACAAAATTCTCTGCGTTAATCTCTTTTATTATTTCAACTGCGACGGTTGAAACCTTCTCCCTGCTTAAACGGCACAGCTGTGAATACTCTGATAATTCGACCATTGTTGACCGGTCATATCCTAAGGCATCACTTTTTACGGAAGCCTCATCATTCAGATCAACAGGTCTGTAAAACCAATTCAGACCCTCCAGAATTTCCATATTATCAGACAGAGAAAGTGAAATATTGCTGCTGCCCATTTCCTTTATCTGTTTGCTTAAGTGATGATCAACTGTCAAAGAGGATATGTACGGCAGAAAAAGACTGACAACAATTACAAACAGCGTAACGGCAAAGAGTGATATTTTTTTGACTGTTTTCATCTAATCCCTCCTTTAAGGTCAACTGTAACTGTTGTACCGACACCTAATTCACTTTCAAAATGCAGGCTTCCGTTATGAACGGCAGCAATTTCCCTGCACAGTGCAAGACCTATTCCTGCACCGCCCTGAGCCCTTGAGCGTGATTTATCCACCCTGTAAAAGGCTTCTGTCAGGTGTGAAAGTGATTCATCAGGTATACCCGAACCATTATCACGTACAGTAACACGACAGCCATCATCTATCATTACTGATTTAACAAAAATGGTTCCGCCGTTTTCCATTGCCTTGCGTGCATTGTCCCACAAATTAATAAGCAGCGATTTAAACAAATCACTTTCCAGAAGACAGGATCCGCCTTCACATTCACATTCTAATTCTATACCCTGATTTTTATAAACAGGTGCAAAATGCCTGACTAATTCTTCAATAATACCTGCCGGACTTGCAGGAGAAAGAACAACAGATTTCTCTTTAATCATAAACAGTTCCATAAGCTTTTGTGACAAGCCTTCAAGCCGTCTGCCCTCGGAAACTATAAAATTTGCCGATTCATAAATTTCCTTTTCACTTAACATCTGACCTCTGATTAAATCGGCATAGCCTATAACCGAGGTCATAGGTGTTTTCATTTCGTGAGCAAAGCTGCTGATAAAGCTTTCCTGCTGCTTTATGTTGTTTTCAAGCTCATCAACCATTGCATTGAAATCAACTGCAAGCCTGCCAATCTCATCATTGCTTTTTACGGCACAGCGTTCGGAAAGATTGCCGTCGGATATGGCACGGGAGGTTTTTGAAAGCTCGGATAAGGGACGTGTCAGTATACGTGAAATACTGTAGGACAGCAAAGAGCAAAGCACAATCAAAAACAGAAAAACACTCTGATAAACCCGTTCCTGTGCACTGCGTGTTTCAAATAATGATGTGATATTATAAGCCATGTCAAGAAACATGGTTTCACCGCCAACCTGAAGAGCACCTGACACAATAAGATACCTTTTGTCATCCTTTGATACGAGCTGCTGAATTATATTTTCATTCAAAAGGCTGCTTTCGGGAACATCGGAAAAATCAAACACACCAACCTCATAAACCGATTTTTCAGAATCGTAAAGCCTCAGTGCTGTCCAGGATTCGGTTTTCTGTTCGGAAATCTGATTCAGAATATCACCTATATCATCATAATCCACCTGTCTGTCTATATCGTTGACAATCTGCAGTGTGCTCAGCACCATCTGATAGGAATTATAGGCAGTGCTCCGTTCCCTATCAAGGGAGTCATTAAATGAAAGTGAAATCATCAGACTGCCGCCGATACCGAAAAGCAGGGACAGCAGACAAAGCATAGAAAGCATAATTTTAATCGAGAACTTCACGCTGCACCTCCAAACGATAGCCTACCTTATTGACTGCCTGAAGCTGCTTTTCCCAGCCTGTTTTTTTGCGCAGACGCTGAACGTGCAAATCCACGGTCTTGCTTCCGTACTGAAACTCTTCGCCCCATACACGTTCATATATCGTTTCACGGTACATAGCTCTGCCCGGATTCTGTGCAAAAAGCAGCAGCAAATCAAATTCCTTGGGTGTAAGGCGTATCTCTGCACCGGCTTTTGTAACACGCCTTGAATAGGTATCTATCAAAAGCCCTGCGATGCTTATAACATTGTCCAGCTTTCTGTATCGTCTTAAAACAACGTCAACCCTTGCAAGCAACTCCACAATCTCAAAGGGCTTCACGATATAATCCTCTGCCCCTGCACGCAGTCCTTTTACACGGTCATTTATACTGCCCCTCGCCGTTATAAAAATAACAGGAATTTCCATAGGCTTAATATATTCCATCAGCTCAAAGCCGTCATATTCGGGGAGCATAATATCAAGCAAAACCAAATCATATCTGTTTTTCTCAAGCATATCGGCAGCCTGTGCACCATCATAGACACAGGAGCAGGAATACCCCTCTTTGGAAAGGCTCATTTTAATAAGATTTGCAATCGGCTTTTCATCCTCAACTATCAGTATTTCCGTCATCATTATGCTCCTCTAAAATCATTTTCACTATTATTATACATCATAACAGCATCAAAACAGCATATAAAAAAGCAGAACGCATTAAAAGCGTTCTGCAAATTTTTAATATTAATATTTGATTGGGCTTGATGCCAGATATTTATTTACCATAAGTGCTACCTTAAATACAATGGCATCATCAAATTCTCTTAAATCAAGACCTGTAAGCTTTTTGATTTTTTCAAGTCTGTAAACCAATGTGTTTCTGTGAACAAAAAGCTTTCTTGAGGTTTCGGATACATTAAGGTTATTTTCAAAAAACTTCTGAATCGTGAACAGAGTTTCCTGATCAAGGGAATCAATTGAACCACGCTTGAACACTTCCTTCAGGAACATATCACAAAGTGTTGTGGGGAGCTGATAAATAAGCCTTGCAATACCAAGATTTTCATAGCTTATAATCGTTTTTTCCGTATCAAAAACCTTGCCGACCTCAAGAGCTACCTGTGCCTCCTTAAAGGAATGTGCAAGCTCCTTGACACCTGTAACACAGGTGCCGATACCGATAACCGCATTGCAGTAAAATTCTGACAGAAGTGTGTCGTTGATTGAACGTGCAAGCTTTTCCAAATCCTTGCCGTCAACATTCGGTCTTACCTCTTTAACCAAAGCAATTTCGGTTTCGTTGATACTGATAACAAAATCCTTTGTTTTGTCGGGGAAGAAATTCTGAATAATATCAAAAACAGAAACATCAGTCTGCTGAACGGTACGGATTAGGAAGACCACCCTTGAAGCATCATTGTTAAAATGAAGCTCTCTTGCTTTAATGTAAATATCACCCGGAAGAATATTGTCCAGAATCACATTTTTAACAAAATTTGAACGGTCAAACTTTTCATCATTATTTTTCTTAATCTGATCAAGAGAAACAGCGATAAGCTGTGAATAGCGTCTGCTGAGCTCATCTGTTCCGTCAACAAACACAGCGTATTCAGGACGTATAAGAATATCAAAGGTTGTGTAGGTTGAATTGTCAACACAGGTCTGTGTTCCGTTAAACACGCCTGCCGCAATTACACCCTTTCGTACCTCACCGATAGCGCTGAGGTCACTGCAGGCAATAACTGTGCCTGCCTCGTCAACGACACCGATTGTACGGTCAATCGCATCACGCATCTGATTAATTATTCCCTGAAATAATCTGTTAGGCATTGATTTACACCCCTCTAATCTGATTAAAATACATGATATAAAGCATCAAGCATAATTATTTTGAACATACAATGCAAAAAACTTGCACAAAAATATTATGCCTATCTTGTTCATATTATACAAGACGTTTAACGAATTTGCAACTATTTTAACAAAAAAATATATATTTTTTTGTTATAGTTGCATAAAGAATTATTTTCGACACCTTATAACACAACATATAGTGAGGCAAAATATTTTAATTTCAATTTATAGTTATTTCAGGCTTTAATCTGCTCAAGCTCATCGGGAGTAATATATCTGCACCCACCGGGCTGAAGGGTTTCGTCAAGCGCAAGTTTGCCCATTTTTATTCTCGTAAGTCCGGTTACGGTTATGCCGAATTTCCCGAACATTCGCTTAATCTGATGATACATACCCTGCTTAATAATAACAAGTGCCTTAGTATAATCACCGTCAACAGCACTGATTTTTGCAGGCATACACAAATCATCCTTAAGCGCAACACCCTGCTCAAAGGCAGAAACAAGGGTGTCATCAAAGGGCTTGTCCAACTGAGCAATATAGGTTTTGGGAATATGATTTTTCGGGCTTAAAATTTTATGTGCAAAATCACCGTCATCAGTAATCAGAACAAAGCCCGTAGTGTCCTTATCAAGCCTGCCTGCAGGGAAAAGATTTTTCCTTTTCATACTGTCAGGCAGAATATCCACAACCGTTTTTTCTTTTCCGCCTTCGCTTGCGGAAATAACACCCTTCGGCTTATTCATCATTATGTATACAAACTTGCTGTAGCAGAGCTTTTCACCCCTGCTGCATATGATATCATTCTTTTCGTCTGCTTTAAAACCAATGTCCTTAATAACAGCACCATTAACCGATACAAGACCCTTTTTGATTAAGGCTCTTGCATCGGCTCTTGAAACACCTGATGCCACTGAAATGATTTTGTCAATTCTTTCCATTATTTACCGTTAAATCCTACTAAAAATCCGTTTTCTGCTGAGGTGTTGCAAACATCACCGCCTATCAGATTACCGTCACAAACAAGCATATCGGCAACGACACCCTCAGACAAATCCTTATAATTTGTAATGGTATAAGTGTAAAGTGTAACCTTTTTACCCTTATAATTGCTCAAATCAAAGCCCTGGTTAAGCTGAACCTCATTATAATCATTATAAACATTATTCCAGCTTTCAGGGATAGTAAGCTCCTTTGTTTCAAACTCCGTATCGGTTTCCCACCCCATACTCTCAAGGTAGCTTCTTCGCTCCTCGTCAGTAGAGGCACTGATTATGGCTGAAACGCTTTTGCTTTCACTGCCGATATGGTTTGTCACAAAGGTAATGGCTATAACAACAACGCCTGTTATAGTCAGAATAATACCGAAAATTGTTTTCGGCTTTAATTTGAATGTCAGCATTTTCATAAAATCACCTAAGTAATTCTATGAAGTAAAATCAGATAATATAATCTTTTATTGTATCAAGATATGAAATTTCTGCAGTTGCCTCAATAACAAGTCCGTTTTCCGTGTATTCCTCAGAATGGACAACGCCGTCCTGTCTTATTTTTGCAGCAACAGAGCCCTTGTCAAAGGGTATTAAAAGCTTCACTCTTTTTCTTGTCTGCGGCAGAGCATTCTGTATGGCAAGCAGCAACTCGTCAACACCCTCGCCTGTCTTGGCACTGATTTTTACACAGGGACTTCCGCTGCCGTAAAAATAGATTTTATCCTCTGCGGTCTGTGCAATATCGCACTTATTAAAAACATTAATAACAGGCACAGGAATAATGCCGTCATCAAACAAGCCTTCTAATATTTCATTTGTTGTTCTTATATGATTATGACACTCGTCACTTGAGGCGTCACATACATTCAGTATCACATCGGCAAAGGTTGCCTCTTCAAGTGTTGAACGAAAGGCATCCACAAGCTGATGAGGCAGTCTGCTGATAAAGCCGACAGTATCAACAATCATAATCTGCTGTCCGTCAGGAAGATACAGTTTTCTTGCTGTGGGGTCAAGGGTTGCAAACAGCTTGTCCTCCTGCAAAACACCTGCATCAGTCAGTCTGTTCATAAGAGTGGATTTGCCTGCATTGGTATAGCCCACGATTGCCACAACCTGAACACCGTTCTTTTTTCGGCGACTGTGCTGCATATTACGCCGTTTTTCAACGTCGGCAAGCTCCTCCTTGATATACTGAATTTTACGTCTTATATGCCTTTTGTCGCTTTCAAGCTTGGTTTCACCCGGACCTCTCGTACCGATACCGCCGCCAAGCCTTGAAAGGCTTGTACCCTTGCCTGTCAACCTTGGCAGAGAATACTTAAGCTGCGCAAGTTCAACCTGAAGCTTACCCTCCTTTGACCTTGCCCTGCCTGCAAAAATATCAAGTATCAGTGTTGTTCTGTCAACAACTCTTGTATCTGTTCTGTCCTCAATATTTCTGACCTGAACAGGTGTTAACTCGCCGTCGGCAATAATCAGGTCAACATCATTGTTTTCACAGAACTCAGCAATTTCCTCAAGCCTGCCCTTACCCACAAAGGCTGCAGCCTCAATCGTGGGACGCTTCTGTATCATTTCACCCACAACCTCGGCACCTGCAGTTTTGGCAAGCTCACCCAGCTCTGCCATTGACACCTCGGCATCATAATCGCCTGTATCAACAGCAATTAAAAGTGCTTTTTCCTGTTTTTCTTCATTAATAATATCTAAATCCATTTAACATCCTTACTTATTAACCAATGCCTGAAGCACCTTGTTCGCAATCGGTCCTGCGGTTTGTGAACCCGAATTGCCCTTTTCAACCATTACAACAAAGGCATAAGGATTTTTTTCATCATCCATAAAGCCTACAAACCACGCCGTGTTGTTTGAATTGATTTCATCTATCTGAGCAGTACCCGATTTAGCACAAAGGTTCAATCCTTCATAATTATAATCACCATACTGCTCCATAACATTATTACGCATAAGACTTTTCATCTGTGCGGCAGTTTCACTGTTAAGGAGCTGGGTTTCACGCTTTGCAAAATCAAGGTCAAGCGCCTTGCCTGCTTTATTGAACAAGGAATCCACAAGATTGTATGACACAGCTTTGCCGTCATTGGCAATAGCTCCAACGAGCCTGAGCATAGCCACAGGCGGTATTCTTGTGTCACCTTGACCGATTCCTGTCCAGCCCACATAATCATCCGCATCGCCCTTTTCAAGGAAGAATTTGCCCTGCAAAGAGCTGATATCACCACTGATGGACACTGCAGAGGTAAGCCCTAAATCCTTAGCTGTTTTCGCAAGTTTTTCAGGACCGAGCTCAATGGCAACCTGTGCAAAAACAGAGTTGCAGGACTTTGCCAGTGCTTCCTTAAAGGTAAGACTTCCGTGATATGCATTACACTCAATAGGCGTTCCCTTGCCCGGGTCATATTCACCGACGCAGTTGAATTCCCTGCTCATAATATCAGGAATATTTTCTATGGCACAAATCGCAGTAACAAGCTTGAAGGTTGAACCGGGGGTATATAAACCGCCCAAAAGCCTGTTGATATATGCACCGTTATAATATTCATTCGTATCAATATCATCGGGCTTGTTTTCAACGTCATAGCTCGGCGTGGATACCATACATACGATGTCGCCTGTTTTATAGTTGACAACACCCACACAGCCTGCAGGATAATCGCTCAGTGCCTCATAGGCAGCATCGCATACATCAGCATCAATGGTAAGCTCCAAATCATTACCGCTGCCGTTTTTCATAACGGAATAAATGCCTGTTAAAGCATTATAGCCTGTTAATTTTGATTTATACACACTCTGCACACCTGTTGAAATAAAGCCTGCTGTATCGCCCACTGTATGAAGTGTGCTCTTTCTTGTTGTCCTTGACTCGTTATAAACTCGTTTTCCGTCCACGGTTTCAGCCAGCACAGTGCCGTTTGTATCGGTTATTTTGCCTGCGCCAATCATTTCACCATTGTAGTACAAATGGCTGTTATAGGGCATCATAACCCACTTTGAGCCCTCGCTCATAACACTGTATGTCAGAAAGCCGAGACCGCCGATAAAGGCAATAATTAAAATGAGGAGAAAAAGTCCTCTTCTTGTAATCATTTTCATTTCTTTTTGGCACCTCCCTTAACACCGCCGAGGTAGCTGTAGGTGCGTATATCGGATGCTTTAATGAATGCAAGCACCGCCCAGCAGCTAATCATTGAGCTGCCGCCCTGGCTGATAAAGGGCAGTGTAACACCTGTAAGGGGCAGCACATCTGTTATGCCGAAAACATTGAGTGCTGTCTGGAACAAAAGCATTCCTGCACCCGCAACGGCGCAGATTGAATAAAAGGTTGACCTTGCCGCAATGGAGTTAACAAGTGCCGAAACTGCAATGGCAGCAAAGGAAAGCACAAGAATAATTCCGAAAAGGAAGCCCCATTCCTCACAAATAAGACCGAAAATATCATCGGTTATGGTCAGATAATCCTGCAGATAATGCCTGACATTGCCGTTGCCGATACCAAGACCCAGCAGTCCGCCCGATGCTATACCTGTCAGCACGTGTGTCTGCTGATAGCCGCTGCCGTAAATAATATCATTATTATCCCATATATGCCTATAAGATGCAAAGCGGTTGGTTACATAGCTTTTATACTTAATAACAATCGCACCGCCAAGACCTGCAGCAGAAACTGCAAGTCCGACAGTTTTGAAATCACCTGAATTCATAAAGGCGATAATCAAAAATGTTACAAAGAAAATAAGTGCTGTACCAAAATCGCGTATTAATATCAGTGTTCCTACACAGGCAATTGAAAATGCAATAAATTTAATAATATTTTTTGATGTCTGTATTTTTTCAAGCGTTGCCGCACCTACAAAAATAAAGGCAACCTTAACAAATTCAGAGGGCTGAATTGTGATTCCGCCGATTTCAATCCAGTTCTGCGCACCATGATTCACCTTGCCGATAATAAGATTAAGCAAAAGCAGCACCAGAGCAGCGATTGCAACAGGCAGTCTTAATTTCATACAAAGCTCAATATTGCCGAGTATAAACACAAGCACAATAAAGCCGATAATACCGCACACAGCAATGATCAACTGCTTAAAGCAGGCATTGGGTGCAACCGAGCCGATTGCCGTTAAACCCACACCTGTCAGGAAAAATGCAATAAGCTCAAGCTCAAAATTCCTTCTGTGCAGCACAAAATAAAATACCGAAACATAAACCCACTCAACTGCAATCAGAATTGCCGCCGATAAAATAACCTTGACCGCAAGCTCATCACCTGCCGTTGCCGCACTGTAGCCTGTTATAAGCTGAAAAATCGTCAGCACAAAAAGCATTGCAAAATTATTAATCGGCTTTATATGTGGCATTTTTTTAGCCTTTTTTGCCGTATTCGCCATAATTTTCACTCCTTGCTTTTTACTGTTCATAGAAAATGAACACCCTGTCACCAAAGGTTATCATATCCATATCAAAAATAAGCTGCGGCTCGGTTATATATCTGCCGTTGAGCTTTGTGCCGTTATGGCTGTTCAAATCGGAAAGTGCCCAGCCACGGCTTGTAAGATGAATGCGTGCGTGACGTCCGCTTACTGTATCAAGATTAATCTGAATATCAGAGTCGTCACCCCTGCCGATTAAAACATCCTTTTTTCTTAAATAAATCGGTCTGCGTGTTTTGGCATCAACCAAAACCGCATAAGCAATATTTCTGTTAACCTGATTGTTCATCTGTGCAGCCTCATTTCTAATTTGTGTTTTAAGTTCATCCGAAAGTGCCTCAGCACATAAAAATTTAAGCGGTACAGTACCGATTGTTATAACATCGCCGTCCTCAATAACGGTCTGACCGTCAACCTTTTCATCGTTGACAAGCACACCTGTTTTTGAAAAAGTATCGGTTATGACCCACTCCTTCTGCTTTTTAGCAATAACAGCGTGAAAACGTGAAATATCCTCCAGCGGCAGAACAATATCATTCGACTTGCTCTTGCCGATTGAGGTTTCCCACCTGTCAATATCAATAACAGAGCCGTCATTTTCATTAACAAGCTGTGCCAGCTTATGAAGCCTCGGTCTGTTCCTGA
This sequence comes from Ruminococcaceae bacterium UBA7101, assembly GCA_002493325.1. GTDB lineage: Bacteria > Bacillota > Clostridia > Oscillospirales > Acutalibacteraceae > Eubacterium_R. Next base: position 163 of record DKYL01000058.1, on the reverse strand, counting down.
ACAGTGATATAACACAGGTAGCTATAATAATAACAGCAAATATCGGCAGAATATATCTTATTCCGCCTGTAAAAAGCATATTAAATTTATCCAAGCCTATCACTCCTATATTTTATAAATATAACACACCCTTTAAAATCTTATACTAATAAAATACTTTTAT
>DKYL01000043.1:19637-20016 GCA_002493325.1 Ruminococcaceae bacterium UBA7101 | reverse complement strand
TTATTATAATTATGAAAAGATATTCGGAGATATAAATATGCCAAAAGAGGAAATACAAAACGATAATTTGATAATCGGCAGAAATGCCGTTATTGAGCTGCTGAAAAGCGGCAGGGAAATAGAAAACATACTGGTTGCCAAGGGTGAGCGTGAAGGCTCGGTAAACCGCATCCTTGCAATGGCTCGTGAAAAGGGTGTTGTTGTTAAGAATGTGGACAGAAAAAAGCTTGACTTTATGTGTGCAAACGGCAATCATCAGGGTGTGGCTGCAAATGTACCTGCCCACAGCTACTCAACTGTTGACGAAATACTTGAGCTTGCCGAAAGCAGAGGTGAAGCACCGTTTATTATTATCTGTGATGAAATTGAGGACAGCCAT
>DKYL01000043.1:617-19363 GCA_002493325.1 Ruminococcaceae bacterium UBA7101 | reverse complement strand
TGTGATGAAATTGAGGACAGCCATAATCTGGGTGCAATCATCAGAAGTGCCGAGGCTTGCGGGGCTCACGGTATAATCATCCCTAAAAGGAGAAATGTGGGGCTTAATTTCATAGTTGCAAAAACCTCCTGCGGTGCACTTGAATATATGAAGGTTGCAAGAGTGAGCAACCTTGCGTCAACCATTGAGGAGCTGAAAAAGAAAAACATATGGATTTACTGTGCCGATATGGACGGTCAGCCCTGGTGCAAAACTGATTTTTCGGGTGGCTGTGCTCTCGTTATCGGCAATGAGGGCAAGGGTGTAGGCAGACTGATTAAAGAAAAATGTGATGTAACAGTTGCCCTGCCTATGAGAGGAAAGGTGAACTCCCTCAACGCATCCGTAGCTGCCGGAATCATTATGTACGAAATTACAAAACAAAGACTTGGAATTTAAGTGGTGAATATGAGCGAGAATTTATCAATTGACGAAATCATTAAGCAGGCTGAGGAAATACGAAAAAAAACCGTGCAAAAAGCACAGTCTGCAATAGAGGAAATTAAAGAAAATGCAGGCAAGGATATGCCTGAAAAGGTTGAAGCACCTGCTGACCTCAGCACTGACAAAAAAGAAAAAACCGCAGTTGTTGACAGCCATGCGGTTAAAGCTGCTGCCTCTGAAGACGGAAAAACAAAGGTTGTTGACCAGAAAACAAAAGCAGTGCAGGTCAGCGAGAAAACAAATGTGATACCGAATGTCGGCGGTACTAAAAAAAGCTTTTTCAAAAACACGCCGAGTGAACCGTTATATTCAAAGACACCGCCTGAAATTATGGAACGCCCTGCAACAATAAAAAGCAAATCCAGATTTGACAAAACCTCCGATTTGCAGGAGATACCTACAATCGTTGCCGTTGACGAGCTGGAGCACACCAAAATTTCTTTCGGAAATAATCAGATTCCCAAAGCAGAGGAGGATTATGTCAGTGACGAGTCCGACCAGATTGTGCTTGAGGGCTTTGAGGATGCAACAGATAAAATTGATAAAATTGACGAAGAGGTTGCAGAAAAGCAGTTAAAACAGCGCCGTCAGGAAAAGGTTAATAAGTTCAGGCTTTTCAGCCCCGATATAAGCGGTGATAAGCAATCGGCAGTTAAAAACGAATACAGACGTGATGATGATAAAACCGCTTTTATGGAAAAGCTGTTTGCATCAAAATCATCATTCACCTTAAAAGGCTCCATAACGGCGGTTATAGCCATACCGCTGCTGCTCCTTGCCATATTCAAGGACAGTGCCTATATGCCGAGCTTTCTGCTTGACTACACAGCATATCTTGTAACACAGCTTGTTTTATATGTATTGCTGCTTGCCGTTAATATGAAAAATATCATATTCGGCTTTAAGCTTTCAAAGGGCATTAATTACAGCTTTCCTATTTCTGTAGCAAGCATTCTTGTTCTTGTACATACCATACTGCTTGTTGCAGATTCCAATTTATATATTTCCGACGGCATTGCTTTGCCCCTTGTAATGGCATTTGCATTCTTAATGACAAATTTCGGAAAATACTTATTAACAAGAAGAATAATAGACAACTTTGAATTTTTAATTAATCAGGATGAAAAATATACGGTTGAAACCATTGTTAACACGGTTGATGCAACGATTATAAGCAGAGGCTTACTGACAGGTGAGGCAAACCTTAAAACCAGCATTAAAACCGATTTTTCAACAAACTTTCTTGACATAAGCTGCAGTGATGAGCCTGCCGATAAAATTGCAAAAACAGCAGGCACTGCAATGCTTGTGCTCAGTATCATACTGTTTGCCGTATTTTCAATAGTCAGGGGTGACTGGCATATCGGTCTGAACATCGGTATGTGTGCTCTTTGTATATCACTGCCCACCATATCCATTTTCAATACAAACAGTGCCCTCCTCGGCATATCGAAAATTCTGAAGGACAGCGGTGCTATGATTAACGGCTTTGAGGGTGCGGTAATGGTCAACGATGCCAATGCCATTGTTATTGAGGCTCAGGACTTATTCGGCAAAAACAGCTGTGAAATCCACGGAATCAAAACCTTCAATGGTGCCAAAGCAGACGATGTGATTTTAAAGACCGCCGCTGTTATTATGAAAACAAAAAGTCCCCTTTCATATGTATTTGATGATGTTATCATCGGCAAGCAAACCATTTTACCTGATGTTGACGGTGTTGTCTATGAAGACAAGCTCGGCACATCAGCCTGGATTTACAGAAAAAAAATACTGGTCGGCACAAGAGAGCTGCTGATTCACCACGATGTTCAGGTCCCCAAAGAGGAGTTTGAGGAAAAGTACACCCGCAAGGGCAGAAAAATTCTTTACCTTGCAGTTACAGGTCAGATAATGGCAATGTTTGTCGTTTCATACAGTGCTGACCCTAAGCTGAAAAAAACACTCCGCCGTCTTGAAAAAAGCGGTATTACAGTGCTTGTTAAAAGTGCTGACCCGTTCATTAATGACGAAAGCATTGCAGAGCTTTTCTCACTGCCTGACGGCTTTATCCGTGTAATGAATTCATCAAACGCAAGAGTATTTGAAAAATATTCCGATATGTGCGTTGAAAAATCACCTGCCTATGTTGTGCATGACGGCTCTGCTCTGGGCTTTGTATCATCCATGGCAGCAGCAGAAAATCTTGAGGAAACAAGAAAGCTTTTAAGCGTTCTGATTACCTTCGGCTCGGCAATGGGTATCGGACTGGTTACAATGCTGGCAATCCTCGGCGGAATAAGCCAGATAACGCCTGTTAATATTGTTATTTTTCAGGCAGCATGGTGTATATTTGTGGAAATTGTGTCAAAAATAAAAAGACTAGGATTATAGAATGGAGTGGTCTTTTTGAAAGATTTACAAGGCACAAAAACACAGGCTAATCTGCTTGCAGCCTTTGCAGGTGAAAGCCAGGCAAGAAACAAATACACCTATTTTGCAGGCAAGGCAGAGAAGGACGGCTTTGAACAGATTGCAGAAATTTTTCGTGAAACAGCACATAATGAACAGGAGCACGCTGAAATCTGGTTCAAGCTTCTGAATGGAGAAATCGGCGATACCGCATCTAATCTGTCTGATGCTGCTGACGGTGAAAATTACGAGTGGACAAATATGTACAAAACCTTTGCCGAAGAAGCGAGAGAAGAAGGCTTTGACCACATTGCATTCCTCTTTGACTCTGTAGCAAAAATTGAAAAGGAGCACGAGGAAAGATTCAGAAAGCTGCTGGATAATGTGAAAAACGGCTTGGTTTTCAGCAGAGATGAGGAAAAAATCTGGATTTGCACAAACTGCGGCAATATTGTGATCGGCAAGGAAGTTCCTAATCAGTGCCCTGTATGCAAAAAGCCAAAGGGCTATTTTAAGCTCAAAGCAAATAATTATTAATATAGAAATGCCTGCTCTGAAATCCTTATTCAGACAGGCAATGATACATAGCAATGAAAGAAAAAGAAAAATCAACCTTCAGAAAAATAGAATATCATAAGAAAGAAAGCTTTTATCTGATTGTACGCGGTGTTGAAGTCGGTATTTTTGCAGGGCTGATTTCCGTGCTGTACAGATTTCTGCTGTCCATTGCAGAAATACAGCTTTACAAAATACTTGATTATATACAGGGCAATCCTGTTAAAACCGTTATCTGGCTTGCTGTCCTTGCGATAATCGGTGCGGCTGTCGCTCTTATATGCAAATGGGAACCAATGGCAGGCGGCTCGGGCATACCACAGGTAAATGGTGAAATAAAGGGTCATTTTTCGCCAAGCTGGTGGAGAGTCATTCTCGGCAAGCTTATAGGCGGAACTGCAAGTGTATTCTGCGGTCTTTCACTTGGCAGAGAGGGACCCAGCGTTCAGCTTGGGGGTATGGCAGGCAAGGGTGTTGCCCGAATAACCAAGGCTGACAAAACGACTGAGCTGAGAATGATTAGCTGCGGTGCAGGTGCAGGTATGTCTGCCGCATTCAATGCGCCCCTTGCAGGCATAATGTTCGTTCTTGAGGAAATACATCACACCTTTGATAAGAGCATTTTGTGTATGGGCATCGTTGCCACGGTAACAGCCGATTTTACATCAAAGCTTTTCTTCGGTCAGAGCACAGTTTTCAATTATGATACTGTTAACTTTCCCCTTCGCTATTACTGGCTGCTTATTCTTATGGGTATTGTTCTTGGAATAAGCGGTGTACTCTACAATATCATCATGCTGAAAACACAGGACTTATATAAAAAGCTTGCTAAAATTCCAAATTGGATCAAGCTTCCTTTAATCTTTTTATTCAGTGGTATTGTCGGACTGCTTATGCCTGAAATTCTATGCGGCGGTCATTCCATGGTTGAACTGCTCATGACCGAAAAGCCCGAGCTTTTAACAATGTTTATATTAGTTACAGCAAAATTTCTCTTCGGTGCGGTATGCTTTGCATCCGGTGCACCCGGCGGAACACTTTACCCGCTTTGTATTCTCGGCACATATCTCGGTGCAATGTTCGGTACTGTATCAATAAACACATTAGGCTTAGGCAATGAATTCTGGGAGGAATTCGTTGTGCTTGGTATGGCAGGATTTTTCGCCGCAATCGTTCGTGCTCCGATAACAGGTATTGTGCTTGTGTTTGAATTAACGGGCAACATGCAGAATCTTCTGCCAATCGCAGTTGTCAGCCTTATCAGCTATGCTCTTGCAAATCTCATAGGTGTAAGCCCTATGTATGAGGCACTGCTGGAAAGAATGATAAATTCCGACCACGCTGAGCCTAAATTCAGAAAAATCAATGAAAAGGTTTTACAAACCTTTGTTGTACCCGTAGGGAGTCCTGTTGCAGGCAAAAGAATTATGGACATAGACTGGGGCAAGCACTGCCTTATTGTAAGCATTGAACGAAACGAGGTGTCAGTAACACCAAAGGGAGAAACGGAAATCAGAGAGGGCGACGAGCTTGTTATCTTAGTCAGCCAGCGAAGATTTTCGAGAGATAAGGAAAGACTTGAAAAAATTATAAACTGAGGTGAATCGTGTGAAAATCACACTATCACATTATATGCCCTCAAAATTTGCCTGTGGCATAATTTTGAGATGGCTGAAATCACCATTAACGCCTGTTCAGGCAACACAGGTAACAGGTGATTTTAAACAAACTATTTGTTGCCTGAAAGGCTAAGGTGATTTTATGGAAGAAAGGCAATGGTACAAGGGCGACACACACATGCACACAATCAACAGTGATGGTGTTCTGACAAAAGGACAGCTTGTTGACAAGTGCAAAAAAGCAGGTCTTGATTTTATGATAATCACAGACCACAACTTCAACTCTGTTGAAAAGTCATATTTCGACAAGGATATGCTTGTTATTCAGGGTCAGGAGCTGACAGATGAGCCGGGTCACGTTAACATATGGGGCAAAAAAGTACCCTTTGACCCGCCGCACAAGCTTGATACGGCTGAGGATTACCACAGATACATAGATGCCTGCAAGGATGCGGGTGCAGTGGTTTCGCTTAATCATCCGTTCTGCTCAAACTGCCCCTTCAGATTAGAGCCTGAGGATTATCCCTTTGACTGCGTGGAGGTATGGAATACAATCCAGCACAGTGACAACATAAAAAATATGGAGTGGTGGCATAACCAACTGCTGCAGGGCAAACACATTCCTGCCGTAGGCGGCTCCGATTTCCATAGGGATTACGGCATTAACTTTCTTGCAATGCCGACAACCTATGTTAATGCAAAGAGCAAATCCGAAAAGGATATCCTTGAAGCAATATGCGAGGGCAGATGCTTTGTAACAAACACCCCGAATTCAACAACCCTTTTTCTGCACTGCGGTGATGCTGAAATCGGTGACACGGTAAAGCTTACTGAGAATAACAAGCTTGAAATAAGAGTATCGGATTTCAAAAAGGGTCACACCTTAAAGGTTTACAACAATGACAAAATCATTTTTGAACGCACTGCTGAAAAATCAGCCGAGGGCTATATTGCTGAGGTTGAGCTTGAGGAAAAGGGCTTTGTAAGAGCAGAAATTACATACCGGTTTAATCCGCTTATTGAAAAGGTTTATGCCTTTGCAGAAAAGAAGTTTTTATCAAGCAGAGGTGTAAAGAGTGGTGACAGCCTTACCCTTCCCGATTTCTTCTACGCCTTTACAAATCCAATCTGGATAGAATGATTATATGAGAACTGTTTTTCAGTCATTCTATGATTCATAGGGTGACATACACACCTTTACCTGATAAAATTGAATTGAAAGGTGGGATTAATATGGAAAACAAAACAGGTGCATTCATTGCACAATTAAGAAAAGAACACCATTTAACACAAAAGGAGCTTGCCGAAAAAATCAATGTAACCGACAAGGCAATCTCACGCTGGGAAACTGGAAAGGGCTTACCCGAGGTGTCACTGCTGATTCCTCTTGCAGATACGCTGCACGTATCTGTCAATGAGTTGCTCACAGGTGAAAGAGTGGAGCAGGACAAAATAATTGATAACGCAAACAAAGTAATTGTTGAAACAATTACAAAATCAAACCGTACTGTCAGCACCTATGATATATTATTATTTATCATATTCTGTATTATCCAGCTTGCTGTTTTTTACATACTGCCGCTGTTTGTAAGTCCGCGCAGTGACCTGCCGATAGTATTTCCTTATATATTTGCCGTCATCATAAACTCAATCAGCATCGGATTTATAAAAAGCAAGCTGAAGTTTTTTACTCCTGTTTTAACAGCGCTTATGTTTGTTCCTATGGGACTCATTGAATATGAAAATATATCACCCTTCGACAGTGATGCACTTGCCATTTATGCATTGGTATTTATGGCACTATCCATATTCGGAATGCTGTTGGGGATGCTTATTAAATGCATAATCACGGCAATTAAGAAAAGATTTAGTAAATAAACAAAAGGACTTGTTCAAATGAACAAGTCCTTGCTTTATTTAAGGTATTGATTAACCAAGCTCTGAGAAGTACTTGATTGTACGAACCATCTGTGATGTGTAGCTGTTCTCGTTATCATACCAAGAAACAACCTGAACCTCATAGAGATCCTCACCGATAGGAAGAACCATTGTCTGAGTAGCATCAAAGAGTGAGCCGTATTTCATACCAACGATGTCTGAAGAAACGATTTCATCAGTGTTGTAGCCGAATGACTCTGTAGCAGCAGCCTTCATAGCAGCGTTGATAGCGTCAACTGTAACGTCCTTGCCCTTAACAACAGCAGTAAGAATTGTTGTTGAACCTGTTGGAGTAGGAACTCTCTGAGCAGAACCGATAAGCTTGCCGTTAAGCTCAGGAATAACAAGACCAATAGCCTTAGCAGCACCTGTTGAGTTAGGAACGATGTTAACAGCAGCAGCTCTTGAACGACGAAGGTCACCCTTTCTCTGAGGACCGTCAAGAGTCATCTGATCACCTGTGTAAGCGTGGATTGTGCACATAATACCTGACTGAATCTCAGCATAATCGTTGAGAGCCTTAGCCATAGGAGCAAGACAGTTTGTTGTGCAGGAAGCAGCAGAAATAACTGTATCCTCAGCTGTAAGTGTGTCATGGTTAACATTGTAAACGATTGTAGGAAGGTCATTACCTGCAGGAGCAGAAATAACTACCTTTCTTGCACCAGCCTTAACGTGAGCTGAAGCCTTCTCCTTTGAGCAGTAGAAGCCTGTGCACTCAAGAACAACGTCAACACCAAGCTCGCCCCAAGGAAGCTCAGCAGCATCAGCCTTAGCATAAATCTTAATTTCTTTACCGTCAACGATGATTGAATCATCAGTAGCAGATACTGTATCAGCAAGAGCATATTTACCCTGTGATGAATCATACTTAAGAAGATGAGCAAGCATCTTTGGGCTTGTTAAGTCATTGATAGCAACAACCTCGTAACCCTCAGCACCGAACATCTGGCGGAATGCAAGACGACCGATACGTCCAAAACCATTAATAGCAACCTTTACCATTGGAAATACCTCCGTAAATAAATTTATTATTTGCTTTTATGCATTATTATTTTATACTGTTTATTTCAATTAATCAAGAAAAAAATACAAATTTTACACTTTATACAAAAACATACATAATCTGGCAATTTGTTATAGTTAATTTTTTAACAATGATTATGATTTTGTTATACAGAAATCAGTTATTGTCAAAATTTATAGGCTCATCGCCCTTTTTCATTGCCTTTGCCTGAGTCATAATTTTTAGGGTTTCGCTGAGTGTTTCAATGTTTGACTCAGCGGTATCAAGCCTCACTGCAATATAGGGGCGCTTGCCTGCGGAAAGCGTCACCCTGCCCCTCATAAAGGCATTGAGAATTGCCACTGTTCTTATATCCACCTCAGGTGAATAGAACAGCAGTGAACCGTTACGCTCCGTAACCTCTGTAATATTCAGTGCCAAAGCCGTATTTCTCAGCAGTGCAATTTCAATCAGTCCCCACACGGCTGACGGCGGAGCACCGAAGCGATCGGTCAGCTCGTCATAAACATCGTTGGCATCTGTATCATTTTTAATATTGGCAATGCGTTTATACATCTCTAAACGCTGTGAGGTTGAGATAATATATTCCTCAGGAATATGGGCATCAATCGCAACATCAATAAGACATTCCTTTTCCTCAGGCTCTTCGTCGGAGCGGATTTCACCCTTTTCCATTGCAACTGCCTCTTCAAGAAGCTTGAGGTACATTTCATAACCGACAGCCTCCATATGACCGTGCTGTCTGTTGCCGAGCAGTGAGCCTGCACCGCGGATTTCCAAATCACGCATAGCAATTTTAAAGCCTGAGCCGAATTCGGTATATTCCCTGATAGCCTCCAATCTTTTTGTGGCAATATCAGTAAGCTCCTTGCCCCTTGTAAAGGTGAAATATGCAAAGGCTCGTCTTGAAGATCTGCCGACTCTGCCCCTTATTTGGTGAAGCTGAGCAAGTCCCATTCTGTCGGCATTTTCAATAATCAATGTGTTACAGTTCGGAACATCAATACCCGTTTCAATAATAGTAGTGCAGACAAGTATATCAATCTCACCTGCCAGCAAATCGCTCCACACTGCCGATAACTGTTCCTCGGTCATTTTACCGTGGGCAATGCCTACCCTTGCATCAGGCAGAGCCTTTTTAATCTGCATAGCCTTATGCTCAATGGTTTCAACTGCATTGTGCAGATAATAGCACTGACCGCCGCGGTTTATCTCTCGCTCCAGTGCTTCAATGATGATTTCACTGTCATATTCCACAACATAGGTCTGCACAGGATGACGCTCGCCCGGTGCTTCCTCAAGCAGGCTCATATCTCTGATTCCACTCATTGCCATATTGAGCGTTCTGGGAATAGGTGTAGCAGAAAGCGTCAGAACATCAACTTTCGGAAATCTTTCTTTGATTTTTTCTTTCTGGGAAACACCAAAGCGCTGCTCCTCATCCACAATAAGAAGTCCCAAGTCTTTAAATTTTATACCCTTGCCCAACAGCTTGTGTGTGCCGATTAAAACATCCACATTGCCCTCTTCAAGTCTTTTGAGCACCTCTTTTTGTTTGGCAGGACTGACAAAGCGTGAAATCATTTCAACATTGACAGGATAATGCTCAAGTCTTTTTTGTGCTGTCTGAAAATGCTGCATTGCCAGCACAGTAGTAGGCACAAGAATTGCACACTGCTTGCCGTCGGTAATACACTTGAACACAGCCCTGAGTGCAACCTCTGTTTTACCGAAGCCTACGTCACCGCAAAGCAGTCTGTCCATAGGGGCGCTTTTCTCCATATCACCCTTGATTTCTTCACTGCATCTGAGCTGGTCGTCTGTTTCGTCATATTCAAACCTTAGCTCGAAATCGCGCTGCAAATCGCCGTCCTCGCTGAAGGCGAAGCCCTTGGTGCTCATTCGCTTTGCATAAAGCGCAATCAGCTCCTTCGCCATATCCTTGACAGAAGCACGAACTCTTGCCTTGGTCTTTTTCCATTCGGATGAACCAAGACGGTTAATCTTAACCCTTGTGTCCTCCTTAGGTCCGATATATTTTGAAACCAAATCAAGCTGTGTTACAGGCACATAAAGTGTGTCGCCCTTAGCATAGCTTATTTTTATATAATCCTTTTTGACCTTATTGATTTCCAGTGCGTGGATACCCTCAAACACACCGATACCGTGAATATTATGAACAATAAAGTCGCCCTTTGTCAGCTCATCAAGAGAATGAATGGTGTTCTTGCCGCCCGCACGCTTTTTCTTTTTTGATGACTGAGATGTTTTTGAGTGGGTTAAAACGGCAAGCTTTATCTGACTGAACTGAAAGCCTGCCATCATTGTGCCTGTGATTACGTTAATAGCTTTAGGCTGAAGCTGACCGGGTCTTTTTTCAAAGAACACAGCATCATAGCCCATTTCGGTAATATCATCACAAAGCGCCCTGCCTGCCCTGACCGTGCCTGCCATAATGCAAATGGTATAGCCTGCCTTAACAAGACCGAAAAGCTCTTCTTTAAGCTGTGTTAAAGTACCTGACCAAGCATTAAAGCTCTGTATAGTAAAGTTAGCCAAATGGCACACAGGTGTGTCAAAGCTGCCACGTGGCAGAGAATCCATATAGATTGCTTTGTTTTTATTATATATATCGACAAGCTCGTCAAAATTCAGGCTGAATTTATCAAGCCCTGCACAGAGTGTGCCGTCCTCAACAAACCATTTCAGCTCTTCTAAGTTAAGACGCTCCTGCTTCGTGCATTTTTCCTTGACTCTTGCACTTTCAACAACAAACAGCCTGCCGTCAAGGTAATCAAAAATACCCTTTGAGGTATAACAAAGCGGCAAGTATTTATCAAGACAGTTGAGAGATACGCCATCTCTGAGCTTATCACAGTCGGCATAGAGCTTTTCTCTCGCCTTAATAGCCTTGCCCTTTAAAGCCTTTGCAACCTGCTCAATTTTATCAGCCAGCTTTTCATTGCTTTCAAAAAGCACCTCATTTGCAGGTGAAATCTGAATACTTTCGAGGGAGTCCCCTCTCCTCTGCGTATCAATATCAAAGGAGGATATGGTATCAATGCTGTCACCCCACAGCTCGATACGTACAGGCTCATCAAGGTGTGCAGGGTAAATATCCACAATACCGCCGCGGACAGCAAACTGGCTTGTACCGTCGACCTGATCATAGCGTGAATAGCCTGCCATAACCAGCCTTTTTTCAAGGTCATTTATATCAACCATATCATTAACAGACAGTGTAAAGGTGCGTTTTTTCAGCTCATCGGGGGTGATTGTATACTGACAGGCTGCTGCCGCCGACATAACAACGGCTGTGTAATCACCCTCAAGTATTCTTGAAAGCACGCCGAGTCTGATATGTTCAAATTCCCTGCTGACACCTGCAACCTCTACAAAGGTAAGCTCTCTTGCAGGGTAAAGCAGAACACCCTGCTGCAGCTCGGAAAGACATTCCTTAACCTTAACTGCCGTTGCTTCGTCAGGAGTAATTACAAAGGCTTTACTGCCCTTTTCACAGATTGCATGAATGGCAAAGCACTTTGTAACATCACTAAGACCGATAGCCCCAACGGGAGCACTGAGGGTATCAATGCTTTCGCTGAGGCTGATAAATTCCTTGCTTTTATTAAATTCGTTTGAAAAACAGGACATTCCCATTTCTCCTTTTATTACTATGAATTATAAAGATTCATTGCCTTGTCAATATCTCCGCCGACAATCAGCTCCAAAGCGGAAACACTGTTTTCAAGTGCAGCTTTTAAATCCTTTTCCTGCTCCTTAGGGAAACGACCGAGCACCCAGTTCACAAGGTCATACTCAGGAGTCGGCTTTTTCCCTACGCCTACCTTGATGCGAGGGAAATTCTCACTGCCAAGATGCGCAATGATACTTTTTATGCCATTGTGACCGCCTGCAGAGCCTTTGCGTCTGATGCGTGTCTGCCCTACATCAAGGCTGATATCGTCATAAACTATGATGACATTTTCAGGCGGTATTTTATAAAATTTCGCCGCCTCACCAATCGCTTCACCGCTGTTGTTCATCATTGTCTGCGGCTTCATAACAAGACAGCGCTTTCCGCCGATTTGCATATCAGTCACCAATGCATGGTGCTTTAATCTTTTTATATCAGTATTTTTTGTTATTGCAAGCAAATCCATTGCCAAAAAGCCTGCGTTATGCCTTGTCATTTCATACTTGGCACCGGGATTACCCAAGCCTGCAACTATATAATCATATGATGAATTGTTAAAAAACTTACTCTTCAGCAGCATTTTCCTCTACCTCAACAGTGATTTTTATATCCTCTGCTCTTCTGCCGTCAACAGACATAACAACTGCCGTCAGCTTGCCGTTTGTGAAGGTGTCATCAATTTCAGGTATTTTGTCAAGATTCTGCATAATCCAGCCGTTAACCGTTGAAATTTCCTTTTTTTCCTGATGAATGGAAAAGTATTCAAAAAAATCATCAACAGACATACTGCCCTGCACAAGATATTCATTATCACTGAGCTTTTCAATATCATTCTGGATTTCGTCGTGCTCATCCCAGATTTCACCCACAAGTTCCTCAAGGATATCCTCCAGTGTAACAATACCCTCCGTACCGCCGAATTCATCAATTACAACGGCAAGGTGCGTTTTGTTTTTCTGAAAAATTCTTAACAGCTTTGAAATTTTAGTGTCAGGTGACACAGCAGGAACAGGCTTTAAAATTGTGCGAAGTGATTTGAGGTTACGCTTTCTTGCTGCCTCAAAATCCCTGTGGTGAATAACACCTACTATACTGTCAATATCATCAATATAAACAGGCAGACGGCTGAAATTTGTACGGTTGAAAACTGCTTCAATTTCACTGAGCGGAGCATACTTATCCACTGCCTCAACATCAACACGGGGAACTAAAATGTCACTTACATCAATATCATCAAATTCAATGGATGAACGTATAAGCTCGCTTTCATTCTCGTCGATTTCACCGCCTGTATGCGCCTCGTCAACATAGGTTTTAAGCTCCTCTTCAGTTATGGTTTCAACGCCGCCTGTTTTAAATATTTTATTCATCAGCTTTTTCCAAGCCTTGAAAAAAACATTGAGTGGTGAAAAAACAAGAATAAACACCTTAATAATCGGTGCAATTGCCAGAACGACCTTGTCAGCCTTTTCCTTTGCATAGGTTTTCGGTGTAACCTCGCCGAAAATCAGAACAACAATTGTCATAACCACAGTTGAAACCGTTGCACCAAGGTCGCTGTTGTCACCAAGAAGCCCTGTAAAAAACAGGGTTGCAAGCGAGGTGCAGGCAATATTTACAATATTATTGCCGATAAGAACTGTTGACAGAACAACATCATAATCCTCTGAAAGCTTTAAGGCTCTCTCAATTCTTTTGTTATTTTCTCCCTCTTTCATCATTGCTTTAAGCTTTACCTTATTCAATGATGAAAACGCCGTTTCCGACGCTGAAAAAAATCCGCTCATCAATACAAGAATAACCATTGCAATCAATAAGCCCGTATTCATAATTTAAACTCCTTTAATACTTTATAACATCACAAAAAGTGCGCAACATAGATATTGCACACTGATTGTTGATATTCAAATTGATATTTTACTTAAATTTATTATAGACAATTCCTTATAAAATTACTCTGTTTTTTCAAACTCACTGAAAAGTCTGTCCTCATCAGCGATTTCAAAATTATACATATTTTCATCTTTAATATGATTTTTGATGAATTTGTCACGGTCAAACAGCTCATCAGCCTTAACCTTCCATGCCTTGGCAGCAGTAATTGTTTTGTCAAACAATGCGTTTGCGCTCTCAGGATTTTCCATCTCTGTTGAATATGCGCCTGTTTCTGCAACCATTTTGCTGATAGCACCCGGGTTATCAAGCACAGGGCAGGGACGAAGCATATTGTTGTTAAACGGCTGATTTTTCTTATATGCCATAAAGAGTGGGCTCTTGAGTGCATCAAGAACAGAACATTCCTTGATGTTGACATTTGAATAGTGAACAAATGCACAAGGCTCACAGTCACCGTTTGCATTGATATGGAAATAGTGACGTCCACCTGCTATACAGCCCTGAACATACTCACCGTCATTCCAGAAATCCATTGCAAAGATTGGCTTTGTATGGCGCCATTCGTGCACCTTTTTATACATAAGACCTCTCTGCTCAGGTGATACCATCAAATCCGTAACAGCACCATTGCCAGTAGGCATATAGGTAAAGAACCAAGCAAACATAACGCCCTGGTCAATGAGCCAATCCATATATTCATCCGTTGACAGAACATCTGTGTTTTTGCTTGTGTAGCAAAGTGATGCACCAAAAGGAATTCCTCTGTCCTTCAGACGCTTCATTGCGGCAGTACACTTTTTGAAGGTACCGTCACCTCGGCGGAAATCGTTATCCTTCTCATAGCCTTCAATAGAGAAAGCAGGAAGGAAATTGCCAACCTCGCCGATTTCATCAGCAAAGCTGTCGTCAATAAGTGTGCCGTTTGTGAAGCTCATAAAAATACAATCAGGATTTTCACGGCAAAGACGCATTAAATCATTACGTCTGATTGTGGGCTCACCGCCTGTATAGAGGAACATATATGTACCAAGCTCTTTAGCCTCACGGATAATTCTTGCAAGATCATCATAGGAAAGCTGACTGTTCTTACCATATTCAGCAGCCCAGCAGCCCTTACATTTAAGATTGCAGGCAGCAGTAGGGTCCATAAGAATTGCCCACGGAACATTACAGCCGTGTTCCTCAATTGCCTTCATTCTCTTTGAATAGCTGTTGATTGCAACATTGAGTGCAGGGGGGACAAGCTTTTCAACAACATTAATGTTTGTATCGCAAATAAGCTTTTTCGCAAAAATCATCCAGTTGTTATCAGGGTCATCTATTACCTTATGCAGACCTGCATATGTACTTCTGTTAACCTTTTTAACATCAGCAGCCTCAAGAAGGCTCAGGATTTTCGGTGCATTTGCATTAAAATCCTTGCGTGCATACTTAATTGCATTTTTAATTGCAACAGACATTACTGTCTCTTTTATAGATTTCATAATAATCCTCTCTTAATCTTATCATAAAGGGCACATTTTACCCTTAAATCGATACAATAGAAAATATATTCCTTTTACAAAGAAATGTCAAGTTAAATTTTTATAACATTTTATTAGACATCGAAACACTGAACACACTTAAACTTAAAATCTGATTTGAAATTTAAGTCGGTAAATCCTGTCGGTTTTGTTTTTATACATATCATTACAGTGTGCACCCCAGCTGTCATAGCCGCCCACACCCTGCTGTCTTGCAATAAGCCTTACAACTGTTTTATTATATTCAGGCAATTCTTTTTTATGCCAAGCCTCCTCAACTTCCTTAGGCAGATAATGGCATATATTCATTTCCATCTGTGGCTGGGCAATAACAGAAAACACCTTTTTATCGCCAATAATGGTTGCATAGCGCACGCCTGTTCTGTTGCCGCATTCCTGCGGCTTCAGATAATCAACCCACATATCATTAACAGTTGTATTATAAAGACCTATCATCGTGCCGTTGCAGCGATCAATATAATTTTCCTCAGGTCCTCTGCCGAGATAGGTTACATTTTCAAAATCCTTAGGCAGCTCAAATAACACCGAAACCTCAGGAATTTCAGGCAGCGTATCATCCGGTGAAAACTGTAAATCAACCTCAATACCCTTTGAAGTGATTGTGTAAACCACAACAGCCTTACATTCAGGTTGTGTGCAGATTGTTGCACCGCAGGTTACAATAACCTTTCTGCCGTTTTCAAGTATTTTATAATTCTGAATTGACCATTTTGTATTGTTGTAAATACCGGGGGTATCGCCTGCATCACGCCAGCAGCCAAGCCTTGAGCCTGCTCTGCTGCCCCTGTCATTGTCTGTAAGCGCTCTCCAGAAATTCAGGCGCATCGGCTGCTGAAGAAGCTCTTCACCGCCTACCTTGATTGAATAAAGCTGATTGCGCTCTCTCTTCTCAAAACGCACATTGACATCATCACTGATAATTCTCAGTGAGCCGTAGGTGTCATCAATAATCAGCTCAGCATCCGATTCAAGTTCATCATAGGTGTTTTCAAACTCATTAATCACAAACTGCTCATAGGCAACAATGTGACCCTCCTCACACCAAGGCGTTTCCTCCTTCGTTCTGAGTTCAAGGTTCAGATAGCACTCTGTATTATTCACCCTGCTCAGCTCAAGGTCAACGATTTTCTTCTGACCAGCAGGCAGACTAACATCAACCACACCGCTGCAGAAAATACCCTTATCGGAGCACTGACACCAATAAAGCTCATATTCATTCAGATTGGTGAACATAAATTTGTTCTTGATTTCAATAATACCTCTCTGTGCATCAACCGCATTGAAATCAACATTCTGATAAAGCTTTTTGATTTCAGCAAGCTTTGGTGTTTCCTTTCTGTCACCAAACAAAAGACCGTTGCCGCAAAAATGACCATCGTGGGGATTTTCACCGAAATCGCCGCCGTAGGCAAGATATTCAACGCCGTTTTCGTCGGCAGTCATAATGCTCTGGTCAACCCAGTCCCATACAAAGCCGCCCTGCAGACAAGGGTATTTATCCCAAAGCTTTGTATATTCATCTGTTGAACCGCAAGAATTACCCATTGCGTGGGTATATTCGCAAAGAATAAAGGGTCTGCCGTCACGCTGAGTAAGAGCATATTCCTCGCACTCCCATGGCTTATAATACATTTTGGACTGAACGTCTGAAAGCTCCTTTTCATCAGGGGCACGGTGACATTCAAAATGCACAAAGCGTGTAGGGTCTGCATTCTTAATATATTTATACATTTTCTTTGGTGTTTCGCCGCCCAGTGACTCATTTCCCAGTGACCAGCAAACAACGCTTGTAACATTTTTATCACGGTTATATGTAGCCTTCATTCGCTCCATACAAGCCTTTTCCCATTCAGGTCTTGAACCCGGAAGCTGAGGGCAGCCGATTATTGTCGACCAGCCTGTACCGTGGGTTTCCATATTATTTTCATCAATAACATAAAGACCGTATTCATCACAAAGCTCAAGAAAACGGGGTGCATTCGGATAGTGTGAGGTACGCACTGCGTTGATATTTGACCTTTTCATAAGCGCAAGGTCATAACGCATGGTTTCCTCAGTCACATATCTTCCTGTGCGGCAGTCAAATTCGTGGCGGTTTGTACCCTTGAAAATAACTCTCTCGCCGTTGATTCTGATAATGCCGTCTTTGATTTCAACCGTTCTGAAACCGATTTTCTGACTTATATATTCTATTGGAACACCATTATCCTTAAGTGTCAGAACAAGTGTATACAGATACGGATTTTCAGCCGACCACGGATTAACGTCAGCAACAATAGCCTTAAGCTTTGTAATATGGTCCTCATCCGCATACTGGCAGTCAAGGGCAACAGTAACCCCTGCATCATCCATAATACACATATCAATGCTCAGGGTTTCGTATGTTCCGTTCGTTCTGACTTCTGCCTCAGCATATCCGTCACTTAACGTAACATCGGGACTTGCGGTAATTTTAAAATCCCTTATATACTGTCTTTCGGTGGTATAAATATAAACATCTCTGAAAATACCGCCCATTCGCCACATATCCTGACATTCAAGCCAGGAGCCTGTGCACCAGCGATAAACCTCAACACCGATAACATTTGAGCCTTCAACAAGATACCTTGTAATATCAAATTCACTGCGGTGGAAGGTTGATTCACTGTAACCGACTCTTTCACCGTTTATGTAAAGATAAAAGGCGGACTCCACACCCTCAAAGCAGAGCACAACTCTTTTAGAGAGCAGACTCTGATTCACATTGATTTTTTTAACATAACAGCCCACAGGATTATGCTTTGTAGGAGCATTGGGCGGACAAATATCCTCACTGCCCTCCCATGGGTAGCGCACATTGCAGTACTGATTCTGGTCATAGCCCTGCATCTGCCATGAGCAGGGCACAATAACAGTGTCCCAGTTATGCGTATCATAATGGGGCTGTGCAAAATCAGTGGGTCTGTATGCATAATTTTTATAAAGCTTAAATTTCCATTTTCCGTTTAACAGCTTGCAGCGTGAGGATGCATACCTGTCGCATCTTTTAGCCTCCTCCATACTGTCATATGGCATAAAGGTTGCGTGCTGCGGCAATCTGTTAACGCCGACAATCTCAGGATTAGACTGCCATTCCGTATAACCGTCAATAAAATTTCTTTCCATAAATATATCTCCAAATATATATTCGCAAATTATCTTCTGTGGAAGGTACCTTCCTGATACCCCTCCTGCTTAAGTGCGACACCGACACTCCTCAGAAGAATAACCAGATCAAGCTTAAGCGACCAGTTATCGCAGTAAAGCTTGTCAAATTTCATTTTTTTCATAAAGGATATTTCATCCCTGCCGTTAATCTGTGCCATACCGGTAAGCCCCGGTCTGAAACGGTAGACACCGGATTCAAGCCTGAAGCGGTGTGCCCTCATCTCTGAAGAAATCAGAGGACGGGGTCCCACAAAGCTCATATCACCCTTTAAAATATTCCATAGCTGCGGCAGTTCATCAAGACTTGTTTTGCGCAGGAACTTGCCAACCTTTGTAATATACTGCTCCGGATTTTCAAGCTGACCTGTTGCCACATTCGGGGTATTATTTTTCATTGTCTGAAATTTGTA
>DKYL01000043.1:0-361 GCA_002493325.1 Ruminococcaceae bacterium UBA7101 | reverse complement strand
ATTTTTCATTGTCTGAAATTTGTATATTTTAAACGGCTTTCCCCTTCTTCCTCTTCTTTCGTGAGAAAAGAAAACACTTGTGTTCGGAGTAAGCAGATTGGCAATACAAATAACCAGAAACAGCGGTGACAGAATAATTAATGAAAAAAACGACACCACTATATCAAACAATCTTTTGAACTTTGTAGGTCCGAAATATTTTTTTAATTTATCTTTCATTTATAACATCCTTAAAGATAAAACAGAGTCATTCCTATTGAACACCCCGTATTCGAGTCAATTTGATAAATAACTACATAATGTAGCTAATCTACTGGATTATACCACATATGATTACAATATGCAATTTTTTTATAATAAT
>DKYL01000047.1:6322-6791 GCA_002493325.1 Ruminococcaceae bacterium UBA7101 | reverse complement strand
TGATATTGTGCCAATCAGAATTGACAACGAATTGCCCGCAAAACAAAATCTTGAAATAGAAAACATATTTGTAATGAGCAATGAAAGAGCTGATACGCAGGACATAAGACCCCTTAAGCTTATTATACTTAATCTTATGCCAACCAAGCTTGAAACGGAGACACAGCTTTTAAGACTGCTCAGCAACAGTCCCTTGCAGGTTGATATTGATTTTCTTCAGGTTAAAAGTCACAAATCAAAAAACGTTTCAAGAATTCATATGCAGAAGTTTTACAGTACCTTTGATCATATAAAGGACAATAAATACGACGGCATGATTATCACAGGAGCACCTGTTGAGCATCTTGCCTTTGAAGAGGTTGATTATTGGGAAGAACTCTGCACTATTATGGAGTGGAGCAAAACAAATGTTTACAGCACCTTTCATATTTGCTGGGGAGCACAGGCAGGACTGTATTATCATTATGGT
>DKYL01000047.1:0-6071 GCA_002493325.1 Ruminococcaceae bacterium UBA7101 | reverse complement strand
GCAGGACTGTATTATCATTATGGTATTCATAAAAAGCCCCTTGACAAAAAGATGTTTGGCATATTCCCTCATAAATCACTTGATGTTACGCATCCTCTGATGAGAGGGCTTGACGATGAATACTATGTCCCCCATTCAAGACACACAACTGTGGACAGGCAGGATATTGCACAGGTTAAGCAGTTGCAGATTATTTCATACAGTGAAATTGCAGGTGTGCATATAGTGTCTGATATGGACTGCAGACAGTTTTTTGTTACAGGTCACAGCGAATATGACCGTGATACACTTGCAAAGGAATATTTCAGAGATAAAAACAAAGGACTTGATATTGAAAAGCCTTACAATTATTTCCCGAATGATGATGAAAATCTTGTTCCGAATATGAGCTGGAAAAGCAGTGCGAGCATTATATTCTCCAACTGGCTTAACTATTTTGTATATCAGAAAACACCATATGATTTAAGTCAACTTTAAGGATAAAAACATGGATTTTATATTTGAACTAATTTGTGATATTTTTTTCGACTCATCTGTAGAAATTGCTAAATCAAGCAAAAACAAGAAAAAAGCAAAAATAATTATAACAATAATAATTATGATACCCATACTTATAATTGCTGTTCCAGTTGGTGTTTTCGCTATTAAAACGTTTAACAGTGATAGTGTAACCGGTATTATACTTACAGGAGTAGATATATTTTTGCTGATTATAGCTATAACTACTATTAAAACACAATTTAAGGAAATAGATAAAAAGAACTAATTTCAAATTAGTTCTTTTTTATTACACAAGTTTACGCAGCTTTTTCAGTATTGCTTTTTCACGTCGGGACACCTGTACCTGTGATATACCGAGCCGTTCTGCAGTTGCTGACTGGGTGTAGCCTTTATAATAACGGCAATCTATAAGCACCTGCTCTTCAGGAGATAAATGGGAGAGAAGCTGAGAAACGGAAATTCTGTCAAATAATTGATCACTCTCATCAATAGGAATGTCTATTGTGCTCTCTCTGTCTTCGCCAAAGGAATCAAGAGAAACCATGGGAGTAATGACATTCAGTATTTCTGCAGTTTCCTCGGCAGAAACATCAAGCAGTTGTGCAAGCTCACCGACAGTCGGCTCACGAAGATTGGATTTGATAAATTTATCCCTGACAGACTGTGCTTTAATCGCCTTTTCCTTAAGCGAACGGCTTACCTTTATTGCACCGCCGTCACGGAAAATCCGTTTTATTTCACCCATAATAACAGGAACAGCATAGGTTGAAAAGGCAAAACCCTTGCTTTCGTCAAAATTATCAACAGCTTTAATCAGACCGACACAGCCATTTTGAAACAAATCCTCATAATCTACTCCCCTGCCCTTAAATCTGGCGGCAATGGAGTGAACAAGCCCTATGTTCTTTTCAATTTTTTCCTCACGGGTCAGGGTTACCATTTAGCCTTACCCTCTATTTTTTTAGATAATATGACCGTAGTACCCTTGTCCGTTTTTGAGCGGACACGAATGGAATCACAGAAGCTTTCCATTACCGTGAAGCCAAGACCTGCTCTGTCACCTTCGCCTGTTGTAAAAAGAGGTGTCATTGCTTTATCAATATCGGGAATACCGCAGCCTTTATCACGTATAGTCACTTTTACAACATTATTATCATGAATCTGACCGACAATATAGATTTTTCCGTATGTATCTTTATACGCATGAACAATGCAGTTGGTGACTGCCTCACTGACTGCTGTTTTTAAATCCGCAAGCTCTTCAAGCGTAGGGTCAAGCGGTGTTATAAAGGACGACACCACCACACGGGCAAAGCTTTCATTTATGCTTTTGCTGTCAACCGTTAATCGAAATTCATTAATTTTCTTCATTTTTCTGCTCCTTAATTATTGCTATTCTTCCAAGCCCTGCAAGCTCCATTATTTTTTTTACCTGCGGAGTAACATTTTTTATTTCTACACTGCCCGACGGTATCATAGACTGCATAAGTCTGTAACGTCCCATAACAAGTCCGATACCTGAAGAGTCCATAAAGGTAACATTTCTGAAATCAATAATCAGGTGTGCAGGTTTTTTGAATTTTATTGCACTGTCTATCTTCTCTCTTACATCCACTGCGGTATGATGGTCGATTTCGCCGATAAGATATGCGATTACAACACTGCCGCTTGACTCGACTGTAACATTCATAATATGCTCAACTCCAAAAAAATAAAACCAGTTTGTTACAATAGTAACAGACCGGTTTTAAAATTTTTATCATATTTTGGTACTAATCCAATTCTTTTATAATTTCTCTGATGAGATAAAAAGAGCCGCAGATTAAATCAAGACCCTTTTCCTTTGCATAGTACAATGCGGCAACAGGTGCATCAACGGCTATAACATCATCACAATACTTTGAAGCTATGCGTTTAAGCTCAAGCGCTGACATTGCACGGGGATTATTTACAGTTGTGGTAATAATCTTTTTGCAGTGCGGTGCAACAACGGACAAATAACCGTCAACATTTTTATCCTTCATCATTCCGATAAGCGCAACATTATCATTGAGTATCCACTCAAGTGCCTTGGCTGCGTCCACATTGTGACCGCCGTCAATCAAAATTTTACCGTCGGCAGTACCTGTCTGACGGGCATCAGGTGTATAAAGCGTGACACCGACATTAAAGCCAAGAGTCTGTACTGCCTCAGCGGCAGTAAGAAGATTTTTGCCGAAAAAAGGTTCATCTTTATCACATAAAACTTTGATAAGCTTTGCATTCTTTTCTTCACAAACCTGCTCAAAAATACGCTCCACCTGCGGGTTAGGATAAAGAACACAGGTGCAGTTTTCTTTAATAATGCCTGCTTTTTCAAGTGCTATTTCTTCAATCGTGTCACCAAGGAAATTGGTATGATCGAGGGCTATCGAGGTAATAACAGCAAGATTTTCTTTCTCAACATTTGTTGAATCGTTCAGACCGCCCATACCGCACTCAACAACAGCATAATCAACCTTTTTATCTGCAAAATATTTATACATAATTGCCGTGAGCATTTCAAATTCAGTACAATCATTTTGCTGATATTTTTCAATATAATAAGCCAAATCATCCTTGCTTATATATTCACCGTCAATCTGAATCTGCTCACGGTAGCTGTGTATCCACGGCGATGTGAAAAGTCCTGTTTTACAGCCGTTATTCTTTAAAGTATCAGCAACTGTATAAGCAACAGTGCCCTTGCCGTTTGTGCCTGCAATATGAATGATTTTCAGCTTATCCTGCGGATTGCCCATTTGTTCAAGCAGCTTTGAAATACGAGCAAGCCCCGGCATAATGCCAAGGCTTTGCTTATTTAATATGATGTTTAAAGCTTCATTATAAGTCATTTATTCACCAAGTGCAGCAATTGAATTTTTGATATTTGCAATCTTTTCCTCTAACTTTGCTGCATCAGCCTTATTCTGTGCAACCACCTTTTCAGGTGCTTTGTTGACAAAGCCGGGGTTAGAAAGCTTTTTATTGATGAAATCAAGCTTATCCTGTGCCTGAGCAAGCTCTTTTTCAAGACGTTTTCTTTCTGCTTCAAAGTCAACAAGATCACCCATCGGAATAAAGATTTTTGCATCATCTGTGATGATTGTAACCGTATTTCCGAGTGCATCAAAGCTGTCACCCACTACAACCTCATTGGCAGATGCAAGACGTTTTATAAAATCAGCACCCATATTGAAGGTATTTGCAAAGGCTGTTTCAACATAAACAGTTGCTTTTCTGCTTGGGGGAATATTCATTTCACTGCGGCGGTTACGGATTGCACGGATAGCCTTCATAATTCTTTCCATTTCAGCCTCATCGGCAGCAAAAGAAAGCTTTTCATCAAACTCAACCCACTTTGAAATCATAATGGACTCATCATCGTGAGGAATAGCCTGATAGATTTCTTCGGTAATGAAAGGCATAAACGGATGAAGCAGCTTGAGAATATCAGTTAACACATAAACAAGAACGGAAATAGCTGTGCTCTTAGCCGATTTATCTTCACCCTGCAATCTGATTTTAGCAATCTCGATATACCAGTCACAGAATACATCCCAAATGAAATCATAAAGCTTCTGAATCGCAATGCCAAGCTCAAACTTTTCAAGGTTGTCTGTAACATCCTTTGCAAGTGTGTTCACCTTTGAAACAATCCACTTATCCTCGATAGCTAAATCCTTTGGCAGTCCGTTATATTCAAACTCATCATCAAGATACATAAGAACAAAACGAGCCGCATTCCAGAGCTTATTGGCAAAGTTACGTGATGCCTTAACCTTATCGTCTGAAAAACGCATATCGTTACCCGGTGAATTACCTGTTGCAAGGGTAAAGCGAAGAGCGTCAGCACCGTATTCATCAATAATTTCCAGCGGGTCAATACCGTTGCCCAGGGACTTGGACATTTTTCTGCCCTGTGAATCACGAACAAGACCGTGAATCAAAACAGTGTCAAAAGGAATATTATCTGTATGCTCAACGGCTGAGAAAATCATTCTTGCAACCCAGAAGAAGATAATATCGTAGCCTGTAACAAGAGTATTGGTAGGATAGAAATATTTAAGTTCTTCAGTGTCTTTTGGGAAACCGAGCGTTGAGAAAGGCCACAATGCTGATGAAAACCAGGTGTCAAGGGTATCAGGATCCTGATGAATATGCTCACTGCCGCAATGTGCACAGCACTTAACATCTTCCTTGGAAACAGTTACCTCACCGCAGTCATCACAGTACCACGCAGGGATTCTGTGTCCCCACCAAAGCTGACGGGAAATACACCAATCCTTGATATTCTCCATCCAGTGATAATAAATTTTATCAAAACGCTCAGGAACAAATTTAACCTTGCCCTGCTTAACAACATCAACAGCAGGCTTAGCAAGCGGTTCCATTTTAACAAACCACTGCTTTGAAAGCCTTGGCTCAATTGAAGTATGGCAGCGATAGCAGGTGCCTACATTATGGCTGTAATCCTCAACCTCAATCAGTGCACCCTCAGCCTCTAAATCCTTAACAATTTCCTTGCGGCACTCATATCTGTCAAGACCTGTGTACTTGCCCCAGCCCTCAGCAATATGACCGTCATCTGTCATAACATCAATGATTTCAAGATTATGACGAAGACCTACTTCATAGTCATTAGGGTCGTGAGCAGGTGTGATTTTAACAACACCTGTACCAAATTCAATATCTACATAATCATCGGCAACAACAGGGATTTCTCTGTGAACGATAGGCAAAATCAGCGTTTTGCCGATTATATCCTTATATCTTTCATCATTCGGGTTAACTGCAACAGCCGTATCACCAAGTAAGGTTTCAGGACGGGTAGTTGCAAGTTCCACAAAGCCTGTTCCGTCCTTGAAGGGATAGCGAAGATGCCAGAAATGACCTGCCTGATCCTCATACTCAACCTCAGCATCTGAAATGGTAGTGCAGCAGTGAGGGCACCAGTTAACCATACGCTTGCCCTGATAGATAAGACCCTTTTCATAGAGATTAACAAAAACCTCTTTTACAGCCTGTGAACAGCCTTCATCAAGTGTAAACCGCTCTCTGTCCCAGTCACAGGATGAACCCATTTTCTTTAACTGCTCAATGATACGTGAGCCGTACTGGTCCTTCCAAGCCCAGGCACGCTCAAGGAAGCCGTCACGACCGATATCATCCTTAGATACGCCTTCCTTACGCATTGCCTCAACAATCTTTGCTTCTGTTGCGATGGAAGCGTGGTCTGTACCGGGAAGCCACAAAGCCTCAAAGCCCTGCATTCTCCTCCAGCGGATAAGGATATCCTGAAGTGTATTATCAAGTGCGTGCCCCATATGAAGCTGACCTGTAATATTCGGAGGAGGAATCACAATTGTATAAGGCTTTTTGTCAGGGTTGACCTCAGCGTGAAAATACTTATTGTCACACCAGAATTTGTAGGTACGATCCTCAACCTCGCTTGGATCATACTGCTTAGCAAGCTCTTTTGCCATATTATCATCTCCTTAAAATAATAACCACCAGCTGAGCTGGTGGTTTTACTTCAGCCCTGAAAGGGC
>DKYL01000002.1:4936-5082 GCA_002493325.1 Ruminococcaceae bacterium UBA7101 | reverse complement strand
TTTTATATTAACTGTGATATAATCAACTCGCTGTAACGAACTACACGGTTATGGGTACAAGCCTTTTATAAGGAATCACCTATCCCTTTACTGAGTTTTTCGATTTCGGCAAATAAATTTTTAATGAGGTGAAATTATGACACAGG
>DKYL01000002.1:0-4666 GCA_002493325.1 Ruminococcaceae bacterium UBA7101 | reverse complement strand
AATGAGGTGAAATTATGACACAGGCTGAAAAGCAGGCTATTATGAAGGAATACGCTACTCACGAGGGTGATACAGGTTCTCCTGAGGTACAGGTTGCTGTTCTTACAACAAGAATCAACGAGCTTACCGAGCATCTTAAGGTGCATAAAAAGGACCACCACTCACGCCGCGGTCTTTTAAAGATGGTAGGTCACAGAAGAAATCTTCTTGTATACCTTTATAATAAGGACATCGAAAGATACCGTGCTCTTATCAAGAAGTTAGGTATCCGTGATACTCTTGACAGATAATTGTCAAATAGGCAAGCATTGTTTTTCAGTGCTTGCCTCGTTTACTTTTTCTAATTAAAGGAGGGGCAGACAATAGTAGTAAATTGAACACACAAAATCTGTTTTATATGCTGAATTTATTACTATTGCACCTCCTTGATTAAATAAATTTTGAGAGGTAAAAACTATGTTTTTCAAAAACTTCAAGGTTTGGGAAACCGAGCTTGCCGGCAGAAAGCTTACACTTGAAACCGGTAAAATGGCAGGACTTGCTAACGCATCCATCCTGGCACGTTACGGTGAAACTGAAGTACTCTGTAATGTTACAGCTTCAGCTAAGCCGAGAGAGGGCGTTGACTTCTTCCCTCTTTCAGTAGACTATGAGGAGAAAATGTATTCTGTAGGCAGAATCCCGGGCTCCTTCCTCCGCCGTGAGGGCAGAGCAAGCGAAAAGGCAATACTCACATCACGCTGTATTGACCGTCCGATCAGACCGCTTTTCCCTAAGGATTTAAGAAATGACTGCTCTGTCGTTGCAACCGTTATGTCTGTTGACCCTGACTGCTCACCTGAAATCACAGCAGCTATCGGCGTATCAGCAGCTATCGCAATTTCAGACATTCCTTGGGACGGTCCTATCTCATCTGTTAATGTTGGTCTTGTTGACGGCGAAATCGTTATCAACCCAACACTGGAGCAGAGAGAAAAGACAGACCTTACACTGACAGTTGCATCAACTGCTGACCTTGTTGCTATGATTGAGGCAGGCGGTAACGAAATTGATGACGATACAATGTTCAATGCAATTATGGCAGGTCATGAAGAGAACAAGAAGATTGTTAAGTTCATTCAGGGCATTGTTGATGAAATCGGCAAGCCTAAGTTTGCTTATGAGTCAAGCGATCCCGATCCTGAAATTATGGCTGAAATTGAAGCATTCTGCATTGAGGATGTTAAGAAGGCACTTGACACAGACGACAAGCTTGTTCGTGATGAGGCGCTTCTTCCTATCTATGAGGCTGTTCACGAGAAATTTGACGAGCGTTTTGAAGGCTGCGAGGCTAAGCTTGATGAAATTATGTACCTTGTTCAGAAGCACGTTGTTCGTGCATGGCTCAAGGACGAGCACAAGAGAGTTGACGGCAGAGGCATTGACGAAATCCGTCCTCTTAATGCTGAGGTTGATTTGCTTGCAAGAGTTCACGGCTCAGGTCTTTTCACCAGAGGTCAGACTCAGGTGCTTTCCGTTACAACACTCGGTCCTATGAACGATGCTCAGCTTCTTGACGGACTTGACGAGCAGACTGAAAAGAGATATATCCACCACTACAACTTCCCATCATACTCTGTTGGCGAAACAAAGCCATCAAGAGGTCCGGGCAGACGTGAAATCGGTCACGGTGCACTTGCAGAAAAGGCACTTGTTCCTGTTCTTCCAAGCGTTGACGAGTTCCCATATGCAATCAGAGTTGTATCTGAGGTTCTTTCCTCAAACGGCTCAACCTCACAGGGCTCAATCTGCGGCTCAACACTTTCACTTATGGCTGCAGGCGTTCCGATTAAAGCTCCTGTTGCAGGTATCAGCTGCGGTCTTATCACAGGTGATGAAGGCGTTTACGGCGACTTTATGACAATGGTTGATATTCAGGGTCTTGAGGATTTCTACGGCGATATGGACTTCAAGGTAGCAGGTACCAAGAAGGGTATCACAGCTATTCAGATGGACCTTAAGGTTCACGGCTTAACTCCTGAAATCATTAAGGAAGCATTTGCAAAAACACACGCTGCAAGAGATTATATTCTTGACGAAGTTATGCTCCCTGTTATCAGCGAGCCGAGAAAAGAGCTTTCCAAGTATGCACCTAAGATGTATACACTTACAATCAATCCCGAAAAGATTGGTGACGTTATCGGTAAAGGCGGCAAGGTTATTCAGGAAATCCAGGCAGACTATGATGTTAAAATTAACATTGAAGAGGACGGCAGAGTGTTCATCAGCGGTGTGGATGCTGAGAAATGCGAGGGTGCTGTTAACATTGTTAAGCTTATCGCTACCGACCCTGAGGTTGGCTCATTCTACAACGGTATCGTTACACGCATTATGAACTTTGGTGCATTCGTTGAGATTGCTCCTGGCAAAGAGGGACTTGTTCACATTTCAAGACTGGATGTCAAGAGAACGGAGCAGGTTGAAGATGTTGTTAATGTAGGCGACTCCATCATCGTTAAATGTATTGAGATTGATGATCAGGGCAGAATTAATCTTTCAAGAAGAGATGCACTCATCGAGCTTGAGGGTATGACACCTGAAAATGAAATTGATGATACACCAAGAAAGCCAAGAAGAAACTTCAACAGAAGATAATTGACAAAAAATGGAGGACCGATGTACACAGTGTGCATCGGTCCTTTTTCACTGCCTGTTAATTATAATCCAAACCTGTCCCTAATCATTTTTGCTGTTTCTGCTGCTGAAAGATTTGTGTTGTCAATCTTTATATAATTTTCGTACGGCACTTCACCATCATAGCTTTCAAGTCGGTTTTCCAAATCCGACTCAATAATCATTTCATTCGACCATTCCAGATTTCTTTTGGACGGCTTGTGTTTCAGCCTGTTTTCCGTTGTATTGCACTGCAGTCGGACTTTTTGCGGTGCAACAAGCTCGGCATAATAAATGTCTGCACCCTTGAAAATCTCACGCAGATGCTCCATATAATCCCAGTCACTCTGCGCATCAAATGCCCAGATGTAGGTGAAAATCAAGCCGTATTTATCCGTTTTAGCAAACTCAGTGAACACCAGCTCTCGGAACTTTCGCACAATATCACCGTTATATTCACCGAAAATATCTATAATCGGCTCAATGGACATATGGTTGTGAAACAGCCTCAAGCCTGTTATTTTTGCAAGCTCCTGCCCAACAGTCATCTTCCCTACTGCACCATTGCCGATAATAATGACCAATTTCATTTTTCCTCATTCCTTTCTTATTTCCAAGTGTATATGTGTGCTATCCTCATTATAAACCTTAAAGCCAAGTCGCTTATACAGATTTTGTGCAGGATTATCTTTATACGTTTTTATAATGATTCTTTTATTATCTTTCTCGGCAAGGTTTATATAATCCCGAATCACAGCACTGCCGATACCCTTATTTTGATAATCGGGATGTATCATAGTCAGTCCAACACGATAACAACCATCCTCTTCAGATAATGTGGTAACACCCACAGCCATATCATCAACGCAAATTATTTTCATATACTCAATATTTCGATTCAACTCGTTTTTTGTTTTATTATACTGACTTTTATCATCCCAGCCATATACAATTTCAATATACCATTTTAAACAAAGTTTCTTTAATTCAAATATAAAATCAATATCATCAAATGTGCATTTTCTTAAATTATATTTCATAATCTATAACTCCTTTAACAGCTTATAAAATCTGCCGTATTCGTCCTCATCCTCTTTAATCAATGTTTTAAAGCCTTTCTTTTGATACAAATGAAGAGCATTATAATTATCAATATCAACGCCAAGTGCCATTTCACTATAACCCATTATTCTTGCCTGCTCAATAAGATAATCAAGGATTATTCCCCCTATTCCCTGATTACGATATTCTTTCTTCACAATCATTCTCGACACATAAATTCGCTGATTTGGCACGTAATAATCAAAGTCATCAACATTTATCACCAAATCGCCTTCACCGATAAACTCGCTATTGATTTTATAAATATAGACAAACCTGTCACCGTCGATAATCTGCTTTTTAAATTTCTCTGTAAACTCGCATTTATTCATATCCCATATGTTATTGCATTTAGAATATTCATCAATACCGATTTTCTTAATCTCATAGTCAAGCATATAAACACCCCTAAAATAAAAAATACCACTGATGCGAACATCAGTGGTTAAAGATAATTTTATAATATAATACTATCCAACACTACCATAGATGAACGCAGCAAATGAAATCCATACGATAATCTCGCATAGAGTGATTTGCTCTATTCATCTGGCAGTTAAAATTAGTCATAATTGTTTACCTCATTATCCACACTATAACACTAAATAAAGAATTTGTCAAACATTATAATAAAGAAAAAAGGACCTGGTTTTCACCAAGTCCTTTATATTTAGTTCAGCTATTATCTTAAACAAGCTCGATGATACACATCTCTGCAGCGTCACCACGACGAGGGCCTGTTTTGATAATACGGCAGTAACCACCGCTTCTATCTGCATATTTAGGAGCAATCTCATCAAAAAGCTTCTTAACAACATCTTCCTTAGTTACATAAGAAAGTGCCTGTCTTCTTGAATGAAGTGTGTCGTTTTTGCCAAGAGTAATCATTTTCTCAGCCATTGCACGAACTTCC
>DKYL01000082.1:1344-9590 GCA_002493325.1 Ruminococcaceae bacterium UBA7101 | reverse complement strand
CACCATATATATAGTATTATACATATATATATGATAAAATTTGTTGAAACAGAACTTTTATAAAAATAATTATATACATTATATGTCACCCGACAAGAGCGAACAAATCCTGTGGCGACAAATTTTTATGCAGGCAGGTATTGATTGACATGCCGATAAGCTTTGCACCCTGCTCAATAATTCTGTCAATCTCTCTTGGGGTAACAAACATTGAACCGACAGCACAATCATCAAGCAACGCCGTTGACAGCACAGTGGGGATACCTATGGATATAACAGGAACGCCTAAGGTTTTTTCTGATATTTCATACCTGTGATTGCCTACACCCGAACCGGGTGAAATACCTGTATTTGACATTTGCACTGTTGTGCCGAGTCTGTCCTTGGAGGTTGCAGCCAAAGCATCCACAGCTATCACACAGGAGGGATGGATTGTGCGCACCACACCGCCCACAAGCTCGGCAGATTCAATACCTGTGTCACCAAGCACACCGGTCTGAATACTCGAAACATTGAAAAAATCACTGAATATTTCATTTTGATTCTCACCCTGCATTAAATGACGTGTTGCTATAACATAATCATTTACCTTTGGTCCGAGAGCATCTGCCGTAATATCAAGATTACCGACACCTGCAACAAGAACAGACGAAATGTTTTCAGGCAAAAGAGAATTTAAAACAGATGACAAATCCTCAAGCCTGCCGTCAAATAAATCTGTATCATTCAGAAATGACGGCAAAGAATAGGTAATGTAGGTGCCAATCGGCTTTCCAAGCACCTCAGCACCATTTTCATTCAGCACTTTTACGGTTGTTACATTCTTATCTTCTTTTACAATAACACCGTCTATTGCCGTTTTATCGACAGATTCATATGATTCAACGGCTAAATCGCTTCTGTTAGTCACAAATATCACCCAAAATATAATATTTTTTAATAAAAGTATGCCCAAAAATAAAAAAATACTTGCATTTTTAAACAAGGTGTGATAATATACATTAGCATTGAAAACATAAAAGGGGTAAAGCCCTGTATACCTATTCTACCTTTAAAGGAGTGAAAATTATGCCAAACATTAAGTCTGCAAAGAAAAGAGTAAAGGTTAATGCTGTAAAGGCTGCGAACAACAAGGCTACTAACTCAGCACTTAAAACTGCTATCAAGAAGGCTAACGCTGCTATTGAAACAAACGCAGATAACAAAGATGCTCTTGTTAAGGACGCTGTTAAAAAGATTGATCAGGCTGCAGCTAAAAATCTTATTCACAAGAATTGTGCAGCAAGAAAGAAGAGCAATCTCACAAAAAAAGCTAACGCTTAATCTTAACTGAAAAGTAGCTCCTATTTTTAATAGGAGTTTATTTTTTATCTTGACTTTATCAGCTATTCAATCTATAATAAATACAGATACTTGAAAGGGGTATAAAATTATGGATTTCAAAAAAATTATTAAAGTAATCAGTGCCATCGTCGCTTTGGCTGCACTTGCAGCAGCTGTTGTTTTAGCTGTAAAAAAACTGACAGGCGGAGCTAAGGAGCCTGAGTATTTTGACGACAACGAGTTCTTTGAGTGTGACAACGAAATTGAAATCGTTGAAGCTAAGGCTGAGGAAACAGTAGTTGAGGAAGCTCCTGCTGAAGAAGCTGCTCCTAAAAAGAAAGCACCTGCTAAGAAAAAGGCTGCTAAAAAAGCTAACGCTGAATAATGAATCACAAATGTTAAAATGGGCTGTAAAAAACAAAAGTTTTTTACAGCCCATTTTATTTTTATCATACGTTATCAAATATTATTTATGATACTTTGAATGATTTGAAATGGAAAAGGCTCTGTAAATCTGTTCAAGCAGCACCATTCGTGCAAGCTGATGCGGCAGGGTCATTTTGCCGAAGGACAGCTTATATTTGCCTGCTGTTTTTACAGAATCACTTAAACCGAACGAACCGCCGATAACAAAGCAAATATGTGAACTGTTCATAGATATAGTTTCAATGAGCCTTGAAAAATCAGGACTTGAATATTCTTTGCCCTCAATGCAAAGCGGTATAACGGCAGCACCCTTGGGAATTTTGGCAATAATCCGTTCCCCTTCTTTTTCAATAATATTATTAATTTCGCTTTGGCTTGGATTATCGCTTGCCCGTTCCTCAGCAATTTCAATCACATTGATTTTTGCATAAGCACTCAGCCTTTTTATATATTCACTGCAGCCGTCACGCAGGTAGCTTTCCTTTAATTTTCCTACTGCAATTACTGTTACATTCATCATAGCGCAATACCCTTATCTGTGCTTTCAGGGGATGAAACATAGAGTCTGAAATCCCGATCCTCACAAAGCCCTATTTCATCCAGTGCCGCAATGGCATTCTGCCTTGCGATATGGGGCATATTATTTTCCCTGCTTAAATGTGACAAAACAAAACGTGTTGTTCCCGACTGTGCCAGCTCCTTGATAAATTCACCACAGGCAAAATTAGAAAGATGACCCTTTGTGCCAAGTATTCTCTGTTTAAGATAATATGGATACGGACCTGTTTCAACCATAGAGGTTTCGTGATTTGACTCGGCAAAAATCAAGTCAACACCGCTGCATATTTCCTTTGCATTATCGGTAACATAGCCTGTATCGGTACAGACAGCAACACTTTTGCCGTTGGGCAGCTCCAATCTGTAGCCAACACAGTCTGCACTGTCGTGACTTTGACTGAAGGCTTTGATTTCAACACCGCCAAGCTCCATACGGTAATCCATTTTTTCAATATGTACCTTTTCATTTATAATATCTTTTGCATACATAGCATCAATGCACGCCTCGGCAGCAAATACAGGTGTATTATACCTTGATGCAAATACCCTTAAACCCGAAGTATGGTCATTATGCTCGTGGGTAATAAATATTCCGTCAATGCTCTTGGGGTCAATGCCGTGCTGAAGCAATGCCGTTTCACACCTTTTTGCAGACACGCCAATATCCACAAGGAAATTATGACCCTTTGACGAAATCAATATTGAATTACCGCTGCTTCCCGAAAAAAGCTGACATACCTTTGACATAAAATTCTCCAATTTCAACAAAAAAGCGTATCATTCAGATACGCTTTCTTTTCATTTTAATTATCCCACATCAGCAACAGGCTCTGCCCCACTGATTTCTGCACGCCTGATATGTGCACCAAGGCTTGAGAATTTTTCAACAACATCCTCATAGCCCCTGTCAATATACTGAATATCCTCAACAATGGTTTCGCCCTCAGCAACAAGCCCTGCAATAATCATTGCCGCACCTGCACGAAGGTCGGTTGCCTTAACATTAACGCCTGTCAGCCTGTCAACACCTTCAATAACGGCAATTTTACCGTCAACCTGAATATCGGCGCCCATTCTTAAAAGCTGACCCACATACTGAAAGCGGTTGTCCCAGACACTCTCTGACAAAATGCTTGTACCTTTTGCAATCGCAAGAAGCACCGCCATCTGCGGCTGCATATCTGTCGGGAAACCGGGGTGAGGCATTGTTTTGACATTGCATTTCTGCAGTGACTTAAAGCGTGTAACCCTTACAGCATCATCATATTCAATAATTTCTGCTCCTGCCTCCTCGAGCTTTGCACTGATGGATTCCAGATGCTTCGGAATAACATTTTTTACAAGCACATCACCGCCGCAGGCTGCAGCAGCTACCATATAAGTGCCTGCCTCAATCTGATCGGGAATAATGGAATAGGTACAGCCGTGAAGCTTTTCCACACCGCGGATTTTAATAACATCAGTACCTGCACCGCGGACATCTGCGCCCATAGAGTTAAGGAAGTTCGCAAGGTCAACAATATGCGGCTCCTTAGCAGCATTTTCAATAATCGTTAAACCACGGGCAAGAACAGCGGCAAGCATAACATTCATTGTTGCACCGACTGAAACATTATCCATATATATTGATGCACCAATAAGCTTATCTGCCTTGGCGCAAACCATACCATTAATTGTTTCAACTTCAGCACCAAGCATACGAAAACCCTTTGTATGCAAGTCAATAGGTCTGGTGCCGA
Organism: Ruminococcaceae bacterium UBA7101; assembly: GCA_002493325.1. Taxonomy (GTDB): domain Bacteria; phylum Bacillota; class Clostridia; order Oscillospirales; family Acutalibacteraceae; genus Eubacterium_R. Next base: position 5,544 of record DKYL01000082.1, on the reverse strand, counting down.
AATCACATCCGCCAGGCATAGCAACCTCAGCATTTTTAAATCTGCCGAGCATTACACCAATCAGATAATAGCTCGCACGAAAACGCGAAGCAAGCTCATATGGAACAGGCTGGCAGTTCACTGAACGGGAATCAATTTCAATTGTGTTTTTATTTATCATCTTAATTCCTGCACCCATACGGTCAAGAATTTGAATTATCAGACTAACGTCACTAATATTTGGAATATTTTCAATACGTACCACATCATCGGCAAGCAAGGCTGCAGGAATAATTGCAACAGCAGCATTTTTTGCACCGCTGACAGAAACCTCACCAAAAAGCTCACTGCCGCCCTGTATTACAAAATTTTCCAAACAAATTCACCTCTCTTATACGCTGCTCGTATAATATATGATATAAGAATCAACTCTTATATCCCTAAATAATGTTTGCATTTGGCAAACAAATATGTATTATTAATCATAAAACACAGCTATTATATCAAACATTACACACAAAATAAATTAAATCATCTACATTTTATCCAAAATGTAACTATTTCAAAAACTGCATAAATTGTTGTATATATAAATTTGCTGTACAACATCTTGTATTTATGCCAAATTTTGGTTTTTTCAATCAAAATCTTGTATATCAAAATTGTAACAAAAGAGTAACACATTATGATAAAAAAGTCAATATCATTTACAGATTTAACTAATTATATTATATCCTTCCTGTTATTGTAATTTCCCCCCTGCAAGTATGGAATCAACAGCAAGTATGAACTGTTCATAATCTTTATTCTTTTTAAGTATGTTTTTAGGTATCGAAATAACTGACATTACAAACAAATAATAATCGCTTGTTCTGTCGAAGGTGACCCTTCCTCCGTCAAAGGTGAATTTTTCAAGATAATCAACATTATAGCTCAGCGTCATATCACTATGAACGGTTACATTGACAATCGGTGCAGGGTATCCCACAAGAGAGCCCACATTAACCTCTGTTATCACATTGCCCTTTGCTGATTTGAAGCTGTTCTTCAATCCAGCAGAAATGCGCTTCGGTAAAGCCTGCATGGTTATGCTCATTTTTGTCATCATTCAGTGCAAGCAATCTCACATTATCATTAAGCTGAACAACATAGGAACAAGTACCAATATGGGTAGTGAACTGCTGATTGCAGCATCAATAATTGCTCCTGTTTCTGCCAGGCATTTCTGGTCCGAGCCTGAACGAAGCGCATACTGCCTGCCCTCAGTTCCAAGTGTTTCTGAATAATGATGTGTATCTGCAATGAATGTTAACTTTAACATAAAATCACCTATTTAATCTGTTCTATTTTGTCGCCGGTTACAAAAAATACGTGGTCGGCAATATCCATCATCGGCTTGTCATTCATAGAATCGGTATAAAAATTATCAATATGCGCATCAGGGTATAGCTCATTGAAAATGGTCACCTTATTTTCAAGAAAGCAAAGACGTTTGAATTTTCCCGTCTTTTTATCAATGGACGAGCCGACATAATTTTTAATTCCCATTCTGCCCATAATTTCATCAAGAATAAAATCCGTAGTTCCCGATACAATGATATCATCATCCCTTCTGACATCATTATACCACGGTTTTATTTTATGCTCGTTTTCATCCCAGAATTTTTTAACGTCCTCTTCAATGGTATCAATTTTAGTATAATACCCTTCAAGAAATCCTGCATAAGCCTTGATTGCTTCACCAACAGTGAAAAGATGGCAGGTATCCTTAAAATAAATCCATAAAAGCTTAGGAACGTATTTCCATATCCTCGGGTCGGTTTTTATGTAATAAACTATGAAATCAACGAGCGTTTCGCCATCATAGATTGTATTGTCAAAATCAAAAACATTCATATTATCACATCCCAAAATAATTTTAACACAACTTATATACATAGGCAACACTTGACAAGCGTTAAAAAAAATTATATATTAGAATAAGTATAACCTAAATTAGAAAACCTGGGAGAATAATATAGGCTATGGATATTAAGGACTATATAAAAACAGATGTAGTAATCGTCGGCAGCGGTGTTGCCGGACTGTTTGCTGCCCTGTGCCTGCCGAGTGATAAAGACATACTGCTCATCACCAAGGAAAAGCTTAAGGAATGTGACTCATACCTTGCGCAGGGCGGTGTGTGCGTGTTAAAGGACATCAATGACTTCAACTGCTACTATGAAGACACGATGAAGGCAGGACATTATGAAAATAACCCTGAATCCGTTAAGGTAATGATTGAATCATCACCCGATGTCATCAGCACACTGGTCAAACTCGGTGTTAACTTTGATACGGATGAAGAGGGTGATTTTGATTACACTCGTGAGGGCGCACACCGTAGGAACAGAATTCTGCACCACAAGGATGAAACAGGCAAGGAAATCACCGCAACCCTTTTAAGCATTGCTAAAAAAAGGAGCAATATTACCCTTGTTACACAAACAACAATGATTGATTTTATTGAAGAAAACAATATATGCTATGGTATTGTTTGTGAAGATGAGTATGGTGAAATGGGCGCAATACTTGCCCGTGACATTATACTTGCCACAGGCGGAATCGGCGGACTGTTTTTAAATTCAACAAACTTTCCTCACATTACAGGTGACAGCTTTGCCCTTGCTTTAAAGCACGGCGTTGAGCTGCAGGATATGAATTATATACAGATTCACCCCACTACCCTTTACAGCAAGAAAAAGGGCAGGCGCTTTTTAATTAGTGAAAGTGTTCGCGGTGAGGGTGCAATACTGCTCAATGAAAACGGCGAACGCTTTACTGACGAGCTGCAGCCGCGTGATGTTGTGACCAATGCAATCGTTGAAGAAATGGCTAAATTCGGCACTGACCATGTATATATCACTCTACCCAATATGAGCAGCGAAGAAGCGAAGGAAAGATTCCCTAATATTTTTGATGCGTGTATGGACGAAGGCTATGACATAACAAAGGATCGTGTTCCTGTTACACCTGCACAGCATTATATGATGGGCGGAGTAAAAGCCGATATTAACGGAAAAACGACTATGGAGCACCTTTATGCAGTGGGTGAAACCGCCTGTAACGGCGTTCACGGCAAAAACAGGCTTGCATCAAACTCTCTTTTGGAAAGTCTGGTATTTGCTAAAAGAGCAGCCGAGCTTATTGCAAGTGATAACAGCGAAAAAGAGCTGAACATACCTGAGCTTGATTTAAAGGAATATCCCCCAAGAGATGTTCGTGAAAAGGAATTTAAAACTCTTATTATGAATGAGATAAAAGGAAAGGACCGGGAATTTTATGATAAATGGTGTAACAATGAAGATTAATGTTGACCAGTATATCTGGAACACATTACGAGAAGATATAACTTCCGAGGACGTTTCTACAAATGCAGTTATGCCCGAGGACAAGCAGGGAAAGGCTGAACTTATCTGCAAGCAGGACGGTGTTATCTGCGGTCTTGATATATTCAGAAGAACCTTTGAGCTCCTTGACGAAACAAGCCGTTTTGAAGCATACTTCAAGGATGGTGACAATGTTAAAAAGGGCGATTTGCTCGGCATTATATACGGCGACATCAAGGCAATTCTCAGCGGTGAAAGAACAGGACTGAACTATCTGCAGAGAATGAGCGGCATTGCCACAATCACAAAGGAATATATGGCAGAGCTTGAGGGAACAGGCACTACCCTTCTTGACACAAGAAAAACCACACCGAATATGCGTCCCTTTGAAAAATATGCAGTAACCGTAGGCGGCGCAACAAACCACAGATATAATCTTTCCGACGGCGTACTGCTTAAGGACAATCACATTGGTGCTGCAGGCTCAATCACCAAGGCAATACAGATGGCTAAGGCATATGCACCATTTGTACGTAAAATTGAGATTGAAACCGAAACCCTTGAGCAGGTTGAGGAAGCGGTTAACGCAGGCGCTGATATCATTATGCTTGACAATATGGATAATGAAACCATGCGAAAGGCTGTTGAAATCATCAACGGACGTGCCGAAACCGAATGTTCCGGCAATGTTACAAAGGAAAGGCTGAAATCAATTGCCGAGGTCGGCGTTGATTTTGTTTCCTGCGGTGCACTCACACACTCTGCACCGATTATGGACATCAGCCTTAAAAACCTCACACCAATTGAGTAAAAAATCCTATAAATACTTTCGGGCGGATAATATCCGCCCCTA
>DKYL01000082.1:673-1034 GCA_002493325.1 Ruminococcaceae bacterium UBA7101 | reverse complement strand
ATAATATCCGCCCCTACGATTATTCAGACATATAAAAGAAAAAGGCCACGAACATTTAGCTGATGTGCTATTACGAAGCTTAGTGAAAGTTTATATATCTTTTAAAAGTATGTAACCCATTATGACACTTTCAATTTGAAAGATGACATAATGGGTTTGTTATATCGGAATACTATTAATTGATTAGGACCTCTTGAAAAAATTATTAGTCGTTATATATTTGTGTTTCTGTAAATACTGTAATATTTATACAATTCATTTGTAGAATTAATTGCAAGTATTTGAACAATATAAAAAGGTATTCCTACAAAAGTACCACATAACAACATAGGTAATATTAAATAGAACTTTTTTATTTTAA
>DKYL01000082.1:0-476 GCA_002493325.1 Ruminococcaceae bacterium UBA7101 | reverse complement strand
TAGAACTTTTTTATTTTAATTGAATTAAATAAAGCGTCTAATTTTTTATAATCTGTTTCAAAATCAATAATCCTAATTATTTCTTCCAAAGTGTTATTAATTTTTAAAAATTTCCCACACAAAATAGTATTTGTAGCAATAAATGGGATTATCATAAATCCCATATTTAAAAAATACGATGTTGCTTCATAATCACTAATATCTTGAGTATTAAATACAATGAAAATGATAGCAATAATTAATATCGAAAAAACAACACAAATTACAGATGATATCATTACTAAAATTTTACTTTTGTTTATTTTCTGTCGTAATAATTCATTTTGGTTGTTAGTATTAATATTTTTTTGTTTTAGCATTGGATTTCCACACTTGGGACAATAATTAGAATTTGTAGAAATTTCAGCACCGCATTTTTCACAGAACACAAACTCACCTCCTTAATAAAAAAATGCGTACAGCCGAAGCCATACGCA
>DKYL01000092.1 GCA_002493325.1 Ruminococcaceae bacterium UBA7101 | reverse complement strand
TTAAAATAATTACAAATAAATTACATAAAAATAAAAGCCGTTATAAAACGACTTTTATTTTTATTATCTGTACATAGGAGATCTTTCAAAGGAATGCTCTAACAAACATTCATATCCGTGATAATAAGTTACCTTCTTTTCAGGGAAGAAAACCAGCATATCAATTCGGTCATCAATCATAAAATGGTAGATATGTGTTTCGTTTCCGTCATCACCAAGATATTCGCTGTTGGTAATAGCTTCAAAGCGTTTTATATCGTTTTCGCTGAAGCTCTCATAGCCTTCGTTCAGCCCTTCACCGGGTGTGCAAAGCCCCCAGACCATATCTCTTATACCATAAACAATCGCATAATCACTCGCTTCACTTACATCGTATAATCCAACAACGGTTACGCCTGTATCAATGGGGTCGGTATCACGGTTCATGGCAACAATTATCTCTTCCGTATTTGCAGTATCATACCATTTTACATTGTCAAAGCAGGGCTGATAATAATTCTGTTCATCGTCAGGTGAAGCCGTTTCATCAATGCAAAACGGAACAACGGCAATATATTTTTTGGAATAGGTATAATAACAGTCATATTCCTTGCGATAATACTCTATACTGTCATTATATTTTTCCTCACTTGCCAAACATGCTCCTGAATATCCATGGTCACCAAAAGCATTTTTATATTCAACACCACTCATATATCTTTTTGACGAAATATAAAAATCATCGTAATAACAATCTTCAATATCACATTGCTCATCACTTTCAAGAATACAGATACCATCATAATATACTGCATTTATCCAGCCATACTCCATACCATATTCATCTGTGACCTTGGCAAGGGTCACAACCGCTGTTACAAATGTAAAGAACACCGCTGTAATTATCAACACTGTTCTAAAACCAGATTCACATTTAGCTTTACTTTTTGAATACTGCAATTTATTGAACTTAAACACATTAATAAAAGTAAACAAATGTGCAATCAGCCATAGTGAATAAAAAGCAATTGTTAAATAAAACAAAATTCTATTATCAAGCTTATTATCAACCTGTGTTATAATCAAAAATTCATCAAGCCTGCCGCTTAAAAGAGTATACGCACTGAAAAGCAGCATTGAATGAAAGCTAAGCTTTATTTTTACAGCTATCATTAGAATTGTAAATAACAGTGAAATCAATGTAGGCAAAAAACTTTTAAATTTATTTGATATTATAAGACCGCTAACGCTCAGCAATAAAAACAAATACTCTGCACCCAGCTTGCCTAAATTTATATCACTTCTCCACTCATACAGTAAAAACAACATAGAGATTGACACAACTGCATAAATTAAAAACAGAATAATGCTTGCAGCGGCAGCGGATTTTCTTGAATGAAGCTTTGTCAGACTGACGCCCACTTCTTTGGCGTCGCCCATTTTTTCAACTGCCATTTCATCAGCACGGCTGAGGGAATAACCCATTTCTACAAATCGTTCTATTCTATCATCAAGGTGCGTGCTTAGCTCATCCTTAATCATTTTTTTATTTCTGCCCTTGAAGGAGGTCAAAACCGCTTCTATATAATCGTCTTTTTTCATACGGATACCTCAGGCGAAGCTAAGCACCTTTTTAACATCATTGCTGTAAGAGATAAATTCCTTCTTCTTTTCCTCAAACTGTTTCTGACCCTTATCGGTGAGGTGATAGTATTTGCGACGTCTGCCGTCAACCTCCTCCCAATAGGAAACAAGAAACTTTTCCTTTTCAAGAGAATGGAGAATGGGATAAAGTGTTCCCTCACTCATTTCAAAAACATTCTCTGAGCGCATTTCAAGCTCACGGATAATTTTGTAGCCATACAAATCCTGATTTCTTAAAACGCTCATTACTAAAATCGGTGTACTGCCTTTGAGCAGTTCTTTACTGTATCTCATAAAAATACCTCCTGTATTTATACCTTGTTATTCAATGCATATACATTGTAACACAATGTATAAATTTTGTCAACAAAAAATCCCGAACAAAAGGTTCGGGAATAGGAAAAGATTTAATATTTATTATGCACCTTTTCTGCAAAACAAAGGAAATCCTTGATATGAATTTCTGTTCCGTCATCCAGCACAGCCTTACCTGTCATTCTGCCGAACACCTGATGCTGATCAGTTACAATGATGTTAGCAGCACTGGTATAATCAGACCTGTCAATAATCGGCTCAAAATCCATTTCAAACCTGCCGTCCGATGAGGTGAATGTCCATTTGTCGGTATAATTCGGGCTGATGTTAAAGGTCACATCATCAAGCTTATGTGCCACACCATCATAGAAAAGCATATTTTCACTTGCAGCGGCAGTGTCACCAAAGCCATAGCCGATATTAAAGCCGAAGCGATGACCGTCAACAACACCTGAGCCTGAGCCCCAATACCAGGTATTGTCATAGGTCCAGACACCTCTGCCCCAGTCAAGTCCGCCGAAATCCGTTGACGGGTCAAATTCATAGATTTTGCCGTCATATTCAACCTTACCTGAAGCAGGCATACAATTGATTTTCTGATTATAGTAGAAGGCTTTGCTGTCCTCAGCCCAAGGGGTAGCAATAACCATTGTATCATCGGCAGGATTATTTTCAAGTGATATATTCACCTTCAAGCCCTTACCTCCGTCAAAGGCAGGGAAATCACAGAGGATAATACGCTTATTATACTTAACGATAAATTTGACAGCAAGACTTTTATTCTGAACCGAAACATCACCTGTTACAGATGAGGGTGGCATTTTCAGTTTTCCCATCGGGAAGGGTGCCATACTGCCCTGCGTATTCTCTCTTGGCAGTGAGAAATCAAGGAAGCTGACGCTTTCAAGCTCTAAATAACCTAAATCGGATACAGTAAAGCAGACGGCAATATTATGTTTGTTTGAGATAACCGAATAATAGTCCCATTCTTTAATACGGGTTTTTCTCTTTTTGATTTTTGCTCTGTCATAAACCTGAACGAGCTGTGTGCTCCAGCCCGGTTCACGAAGAGAGCCGTCCTCATTTAACAGCGGCTGAACATTCGTAACCTGATGATTTCTCATACCATTACCCCTTTCAAGATTTGTAATTCTATTTTAGCATAATTACTTACAGAATACAACATAAAGAAAACAGACAGGCAGATGCCTGTCCGTTTAGAAATTATTTTTTCTTTTTATTTTCATTCACATTTATTTGCTTGGACTCGGTGACTGACTGAAAAGCATTTTCAGGATTGAAATCCTTTTCAGGGAAAATAACATTAAGCACAATACCTGCAATTGAAGCACAAGCAAGTGCAGTCAATGTTATTGTATTTGAGCCGATTGAGAAGGTAATACCATTGGTAAGACCAAGTGCAACAACAAGAATTACAGCAGCAATAATTGTGTTACGAGCCTTGGAGAAATCAACCTTTGCCTCAACAACATTTCTTACACCGATTGCAGAAATCATACCATAAAGCACGAATGATATACCGCCTACAACTGCTGTGGGAATAGACTCAATAACAGCAGCAAACTTAGGGCAGAAGGAGAACACAAGAGCAAAATATGCAGCAATTCTTACAACTCTCGGGTCGTAAACCTTTGAAAGTGCAAGCACACCTGTATTTTCGCCGTAGGTTGTATTGGCAGGAGCACCGAAGAGTGAAGCAAGTGTTGTTGCAAGACCGTCACCGAGAAGCGTTCTGTGCAGTCCCGGGTCAGAAATGTAGTTCTTGCCTACTGTTGCAGAAATTGCCGATATATCACCGATATGCTCCATCATAGTAGCAATAGCAATCGGCACAATGGCAATAATTGCAGAAACAGCAAGGGATTTATCGTGAACACCGCCGAATACAGTTGATGACCACTCAATAGGATTACCAATCCACGCAGCTTCCTTAACACCGCTGAAATCAATGGCAAAGCCTTCAACTCCACCGACATTGCCCACAAGCACAGCAACAATGTATGCACCGATGATGCCAAGGAGAATCGGAATTATCTTAACCATACCCTTACCGAAAATATTGAAGATAATAACGAGTGCAAGCGCAACAATGGCGAGCCACCAGTTTGTTTTACAGTTGTTAACTGCTGATGGTGCAAGACCGAGACCGATAGCCATAATGATAGGACCCGTTACAACAGGCGGAAACAGCTTCATGATTTTATTGACACCGACAATCTTAATAAGAGCAGCTACAACAAGATAAAGCAGACCTGCACAGGCTACACCAAGACAGGCATAAGGCAGAAGCTCTTTATTGGCTGTTTTGGTGCCGTCGGCATTTTCAATCCAGGGAGCAATAGCAAGATAACCGCCGATAAAGGCAAATGATGAGCCAAGGAAAGCAGGCACCTTGAATTTTGTTAAGCAATGGAACAAAAGCGTTCCAAGTGCAGCGAATAAAAGTGTGGTTGAAATACTCAGTCCTGTTAAAAGCGGAACGGTAACCGTAGCACCGAACATAGCAAACATATGCTGAAAGCCGAGAACAACCATTTTAGGTGTGCCAAGCTTGCGGGCGTCATAGATGCCCTCCTGACCGATTTTAATTTTTTCTTTAGCCATAAGTTTCTCCTCAATTATAAATAATCATTATTAAATTTATTTTGTACCAAAAATTCTGTCGCCTGCATCGCCGAGACCGGGTATGATATAGCAATCCTCATTAAGCTTTTCATCAAGTGCTGCACAATAAATATCCACATCGGGATGAGCTTTTTTCAGTGCTTCAAGTCCTTCGGGGGCAGCAATAATACACATAAATACGATTTTACGCGGATTTCTGAGCTTAATCTGACCTATTGCATCAATAGCTGAACCGCCTGTTGCAAGCATAGGGTCAACAACATAAACATCTCTTTCTTCAATATCCTTTGGCAGCTTGCAGTAATACTCAACAGGTGTATGTGTTGTTTCGTCCCTGTAAAGACCGATATGACCTATACGAGCCGCAGGAACAAGCTGAAGGCAGCCGTCAACCATACCTAAGCCAGCTCTCAAAATCGGAACAAATGAGAGTTTTCTTCCTGCAATATGATTGCATTTTGCAATACCGCAGGGAGTTTCAACCTCAATTTCCTCGGTTGGCAAATCTCTTGTAGCCTCAAATGTCATAAGCATAGCAATCTCATTAACAAGCTGACGGAAATCCTTTGTGCTTGTTTCTGTTGAACGAAGAATGCTCAGCTTATGCTGAATAAGAGGGTGATCAAAAATAACTACTTTTCTTTCCATACCCTTATCTCCTTTAAAGTTTCTATCTTAAAAATAATATCATAACTGACAATCTTAGACAATAAAGGTTACACTATTGTAATAAAAAATTTAGTTTAATAATATTGTTTTGTCTATTATTATGTCTTATATTCTTCTATAAAAATAAGCCTCTGACACATCAGACGATGTCAGAGGCTTAGTTTACAATCTTGCTATTGCAAGCTTTTTGCAGTCATTAATAATATTTTTTATTCTTTCTGCAAGCATTTCAGGTGAATCCTTCATACCGTGCTGTGCCCATTCAAGCACAACACCGGATATGCCGAAGCCAAAAAACTCAGCAAGCATTTTGTTATCCGTTTCATTTTTTGCAGGAATGTTATTGCTTTTTTCAATCTCAGCAAAAAGGTCAATAAAACGCTCTGCCGCCAATTTACTGACAAAATTAAAAAGCTCACCGGAATTGATTTTAAGAGCAGAATGATAAAACTGCTGATTGGATTTCATCACATTAAACATAAATGTGAATTTGTCATACATATTATCAAGTGTAAAATTTAACAGCAAAGGCTCAATCAGTTCATTATGCACAACAAAATCAAGCAGCTCATACTTATCTGTAAAATGATAATAGAAGGTCTGACGGTGAATACCGCAGTAATCCGTAATATCAGACACAGAGATTTTTTCAAAGGATTTTGACTGCATTAAATCCTTTAATGCATCAGCAATGCTTTTTTCTGTTTCTTTAGAACAAGCAAGTTTATTTTTACCACTCATAACACACACGACCTAAAACTATTTTGCTTTTGTTTCGCAGTAAAGACAGCGATAAGTGCCCTTTTCATCCGTTAATTTAAAAATGTGAGATATTGACTCATTATTGCAGATACACCTTGGGTTGGGGCATTTGATAACATCAACCAGCTCATCAGGGAGTGAAAGGCTCCTTTTCTCTACCCTTTCCCTGTTTTTAATTACATTGACTGTTGCCATTGGTGCAATATAGGCAATCACATCCATATCAAGGTCAATAAGGTCATTGATTTTGATAATGTCCTTAGCCTCATCCTTCTTTGATTTGGCGTTGGTGATAATGGCAACCTGGCAGGAAAGTGAGCTTAAATTTAAAATCTCATAAACCTTCATACCCTTGCCTGCAGGGATATGGTCAATAACATAGCCGTTTTCAATCGCATCAATATGCATTACAGAGCACCTCCCCATTCAAGCAGGGTTTTGATTAAAGCCATACGGATATATTTACCGTTCAGTGCCTGAATAAAATACTTTGCCCTTGGGTCATCATCAACCTCGGGTGCAATCTCATTCACTCTTGGCAGAGGATGCATAATGGTTAAATCCGACTTTGCTGTTTTCAGCTTATCAAGGTCAAGCACAAAGGCATCCTTATGCTTTAAATACTCATCCTCGGAATAGAAGCGTTCACGCTGAATACGGGTCATATAGAGGATGTCAAGCTTATCCATAACCTGTTCCATCGTTTCAACCTCTTCATATTCAGCACCGCACTTATCGAGCACATCAGTGATGATATAGTCAGGCACTGCAAGCTCTTTTGGTGAAATAAGGATGAACTTAACATTTTTATATCTGCACATTGCTTTAATCAGTGAATGAACGGTTCTGCCGAACTTGAGGTCACCGCAAAGACCCACGGTTAAATCCTCAAACTTTCCCTTTTCACGATAAATTGTCAAAAGGTCGGTAAGGGTCTGTGTGGGGTGAGAATGACCGCCGTCACCGGCATTAATGATAGGAACACCGCTTTTCTGACTTGCAACTCTCGGAGCACCCTCAAAGGGATGACGCATTGCAATAATATCTGCATAGCAGGAAACCATACGGATTGTATCCTCAACGCTTTCACCCTTTGATGCGGACGATGAGGCAGCCTCACTGAAGCCGAGAACATTGCCGCCTAGCTCATACATCGCAGCCTCAAAGGAAAGCCTTGTTCTTGTTGATGGCTCAAAGAACAATGTGGCAAGCTTTTTGCCGTCGCAGATATGAGCATATTTTTCTTTATTATCAATAATATCCATAGCAGTTGCTATCATATCATCAATTTCTTTTAAAGATAAATCTGTTGTATCAAGTAAATGACGCATTGTATAAGCCCTTTCCTTTAGTCCTTTGCACCGTTGATTTCAAGATACTTCTTTATGCGTTCAACATTTTCACGGTTGCTTTCATCCTCTTCAAGATACTTAATGATGTCATAAACATCAACAACCGAATATACAGGAAAGCCGTATTCTTCACCGACCTCTGCCATAGCAGATTTTTCGGTCTGACCCTTTTCCTTGCGGTCAACCATAACAAATACAGCGCCAACCTTTACGCCCTCAAGCTTTGAGAGGATGGACATACTCTCTCTGATAGCTGTTCCTGCTGTAATAACGTCCTCAACAATAACAACCTCTTCGCCTGCTTTCGGTGTATAACCAACGAAAACACCGCCCTCACCGTGGTCCTTTTCTTCCTTTCTGTTGAAAAAGAACGGAACGTCAAGACCCTGCTTTGCAAGGGACACTGCAACGGAAACGGCAATCGGAATGCCCTTATATGCAGGACCGTAAAGAACAGTCTTTTTATTGCCGATTTTTTCAAAATATGCTTTCGCGTAAAACTCGCCGAGCTTCTGAATCTGCTCGCCTGTTTTAATGTCGCCTGCGTTGATAAAATAAGGAATTTTTCTTCCGCTCTTTGCAGTGAAATCACCAAATTTTAAAACGCCTGCGTCCTCTAAAAATTTTATAAATTCTCTTTTATAGCCTTCCATATTGTTTCTCCTTAAGTATGCCGAAATCAAGCCATTTTAGGCTTGTTCGGGTTTATCTCACTTGCTTATCCTACAAACTCTTCAACACATCTTCTGTAAGCCGCAACAGGGTCATCGCTTGCAGTGATTGGTCTGCCGACTACAATATAGTCACTGCCGATTTCCTTAGCCTTTGCAGGAGTGGTAACACGAACCTGGTCACCAACCTCACCGTCTGCAAATCTTACACCCGGTGTGACTGTCATAAAGGCTTTGCCGCAGCTGTCCTTAACCATGCCTGCCTCAAGGGGAGAGCATACCACACCGTCAAGACCTGCTTCTTTGGCATTGTTTGCATACTTAACAATCGTGTCATTGATGGATGCATTGATTAAAAGCTCATTCTGCATTCTTTCCTCACTTGTTGAGGTAAGCTGCGTAACTGCAATAAGCAGCGGACGAGTGCCGTCCTCACGGGTCAAGCCCTCAAGTGCAGCCTTCATCATATCCACAGTGCCTGCTGCGTGAAGGTTAGTCATATCCACATCAAGCTTTGAAAGCACTGCCATTGACTTTTTAACAGTATTCGGAATATCGTGAAGCTTTAAGTCAAGGAAAATCTTGTGTCCCCTCTTCTTAATCTCCTTTACGATTGACGGACCCTCAGCATAATAAAGCTCCATACCGATTTTAACGAACGGCTTTTCCTCTGTGAATTTGTCAAGGAACGTAAAGGTATCCTCTGCAGAAGAAAAATCACAAGCAATAATAACGTCCTTACCCATTAATCAATCACTCCTATAATATCACTTAATTTATTTATACCGAGCTTTTCGCATTCCTGCGGTAAAGCCTCGATTATATCCTTGCATACATACGGATTAACCAGATTGGCAGCGCCGACCTGAACGGCAGTTGCGCCTGCCATCATCATTTCAATAACATCCTTTGCACTTGAAACACCGCCGCAGCCCATAACAGGAATATTGCAGGCTTTTGCAACCTGATAAACCATTCTGACAGCCACAGGGAAAATAGCGTCACCGCTGAAGCCGCCCATTTTGTTGGCAATAATCGGCTGACGTCTTTTTAAATCAATACGCATACCAAGCATTGTATTAATCAGGCAGATGCCGTCTGCACCAGCCTCCTCGCAAGCCTTTGCGATGGAAACTATATCCGTTACATTGGGCGAAAGCTTAATAAACACAGGCTTTTTTGTAACAGCCTTGACTGCCCTTGTAACCTCTGCCGCACATTCGGGTGATGTGCCAAAGCTCATTCCGCCGCCGTGAACATTGGGGCAGGAAACATTAACCTCTAAAATACCAACCTGCTCCTCCTTATCAAGAAGTTCACAGGTATAAGCATAATCATCAACACTGAAGCCCGAAACATTTGCGATAACAGGTTTGTGGAAATATGCCTTCATTTCAGGCAATTCGTGCTCAATAACGTGGTGAACACCGGGATTCTGAAGTCCTACGGCATTAATCATACCTGAGGTACACTCTGCAATTCTCGGTGTAGGGTTGCCGAAGCGTGCATCCTTCGTTGTGCCCTTGAAAGAGAAAGAGCCGAGAATATTTATATCATAAAAGTCCTTGAATTCCTTGCCGAAGCCGAAGGTACCCGATGCAGGAATTACAGGATTATCCATATTCATACCCGCAAGGCAAACAGATAAATCTACCATATAATCTCCTCCCTTACCAGAACGGGACCGTCCTTGCAAATTCTTTTATTGCCGTATTTAGTTTTACAGCTGCAGCCCATACAAGCACCAAAGCCGCAGCCCATACGCTCCTCAAAGCTGTACTGCCCCGATGTAGTCACCTTTGCTTCAATCGCCCTGAACATAGGCATAGGACCGCAGGTGTAGAAATAGTCATAATCATCAATAAAGGCATCGGTTACAAAGCCTTTAATGCCGTAAGAGCCGTCAGCAGTAGCAACACGCACCTCTGCACCGAGAGCCTTAAACTCATCCTCATAGAAAATCTCATCCTTCGTATTGAAGCCGAGAATGACAACAGGCTTCTGACCTGCTGCAATGAGCTTTTTGCAAAGGTTATACATAGGAGGAACACCGACACCGCCGCCGATAAGCATAGGCTTGGTGCCCTGTGAAATATCGTAGCCGTTGCCAAGACCTGTTAAAACATCAAGTGTTTCGCCTACAGGCAGTGCTGACATCATTTCAGTACCCTCGCCCACAACCTTATAAATGATTGTGACTGTAGTATCATCATAATCACAAACGGATATAGGACGTCTTAAAAATTTGCCCTCAAGCTGAATATTGATGAACTGACCCGGAGCGGTGATATACTGCGTATCACCCTCCAGCACCATTTCAAAAACATCTTTGGCAATTTTCTTATTCGATAAAATTTTATAAATGTTTTGTTTGTACATAATTATTACTCTCGCTTATTAATCTGCATCAATTGTTGATACACCAAGTGTAATTTCTTCAAGAACGTCAAGGAGCACCTTAACTGTATCAAGTGATGTAAACATGGTTACATTGTTCTCAACTGCTGCTCTGCGGATTTCACTGCCGTCTGAATGTGAGTCACCTGCATTAATGTCAATTGTATTGATAACATAAGCTATATGACCCTGACGCAGTGCCATAAGAATTTCATCACTTTCATCCAGTGTAAGCTTTGCACGGACACGGGTTCTTATACCGTGCTCTTTAAGATATTTTGCTGTTCCTTCAGTAGCCTCAATATTAAATCCAAGCTCATAGAAACGCTTTATAAGAGGTAAAGCTCTCGGCTTGTCCTGATCAGCAATAGTAACAAGCACTGTACCATAGTTGGCAACATTCAGTCCTGATGCCTGAATAGCCTTATAGAGTGCTCTTGTAAGTGATTTATCATAACCGATAGCTTCACCTGTTGATTTCATTTCAGGTGAAAGGTAGGTATCCATACCCTTAAGCTTTGAGAAGGAGAAGGCAGGTGCTTTAACGTACCAACGCTTTTTCTCCTGGGGATAAACCTCGGTAATACCCTGCTCTTTCAGTGAATGACCAAGAATAACCTGTGTGGCAATGTGTGCCATAGGTGTTGAGGTTGCTTTTGAAAGGAACGGAACAGTTCTTGATGAACGAGGGTTAACCTCAATAACGAAAACATCATCATTTTCATCGGCAATAAACTGAATGTTATAAAGACCGATGATACCGATTGCCTTGCCGAGCTTAACTGTATAATCAAGAATTTTATCCTTAACGGACTGCGGAACGGAGAAAGTAGGATAAACGGAAATTGAGTCACCTGAGTGAACGCCTGTGCGTTCAACGTGCTCCATAATACCCGGAATAAACACATCTGTGCCGTCACAGATTGCGTCAACCTCAAGCTCCTTGCCCATAATATATTTATCAACAAGAACAGGCTGCTCTGTATTGATTTCAACGGCTGTCTGCAGATAGTGGCGCAGTGACTCCTCATTAGCAACAATCTGCATTGCACGACCGCCGAGAACAAAGGACGGACGAACCAATACAGGATAGCCGATGCTTTCGGCAACACGCACACCCTCTTCAATATCGGTAACAGCAAGTCCCTTCGGCTGAGGAATACCAAGCTCCTCCATAACCTTTTCAAAGCTGTCGCGGTTTTCTGCCCTGTCGATAGCGGCAACGTCTGTTCCGATAATCGGAACACCCAGTGCATCAAGCGGCGGAGCCAGATTGATAGCAGTCTGTCCGCCGAGAGATACTACAATACCCTCAGGATTTTCAAGAGTGATAATATTCATAACATCCTCAACTGTCAGCGGCTCAAAATAGAGCTTGTCCGATGTGGTGTAGTCGGTTGAAACGGTTTCAGGGTTATTGTTGATGATAATAGCCTCATAGCCTGCATCACGGATTGACCAGATAGCGTGAACGGTTGAATAGTCAAATTCCACACCCTGACCGATACGGATAGGACCTGAGCCTAAAACGATAATCTTCTTTTTATCTGAAATGATACTTTCATTCTCTTCCTCATAGGTTGAGTAGAAATAAGGTACATAGGAGTCAAACTCAGATGCGCAGGTATCAATCATTTTATATACAGGGAAAATATTGTTTTCCTTACGGAGATGGAATACATCTGCCTGAGATAAGCCCCATACACTGCCGATATATTCATCGCTCATACCGATTTTTTTAGCGTCCTTAAGTGTCTGAATATCGCCGTTATTGGCTTTGAGAACAGACTCAAAATCAACAATGTTCTTGAACTTTTCAAGGAAGAACATATCAATTTTTGTGGCATTGTAAATTCTGATTAAGTCAACGCCAAGACGGATAAGCTGAGCAATTGCAAACAGTCTGTCATCCGTGCCGTTTTTGATATAAGCCAAAAGCTCGTCCTCAGTATAGGTATCAAACTTTTTGCTGTAAAGGTGGCAGACGCCTGTTTCAAGTGAGCGAACAGCTTTAAGCAGGCTTTCCTCCATTGTTCTGCCGATTGCCATAACCTCGCCTGTTGCCTTCATCTGGGTATTCAGCGTGTTATTGGCATCTGCAAACTTATCGAACGGGAAGCGTGCAATCTTTGTTACAACATAGTCGAGAGTCGGCTCAAAGGACGCAGGCGTGTTTGCAATCGGAATTTCATCAAGGTGCATACCGACTGAAATCTTAGCTGATACTCTTGCAATCGGATAGCCAGAAGCCTTTGAAGCCAGTGCTGACGAACGTGATACTCTTGGGTTAACCTCAATGAGGTAATACTGGAATGAGTGCGGGTCAAGTGCAAACTGAACATTGCAGCCGCCCTCAATATTCAGCTCTCTGATAATCTTAAGCGCAGAATCACGGAGCATATGATACTCTTTGTTTGTAAGTGTCTGTGACGGAGCAACAACAACGGAGTCACCTGTATGAACACCCACAGGGTCAATATTTTCCATATTACAGATTGTGATAGCGGTGTCGTTCGCATCACGCATTACTTCATATTCAATTTCCTTATAGCCCTTAATGCTCTTTTCAACAAGCACCTGATGAACAGGAGAAAGTGCAAGGGCATTTTTCATCATAAGAACAAATTCCTCTTCATCATCGGCAAAACCGCCGCCTGTACCGCCGAGGGTGAAGGCAGGACGAAGAACAACAGGAAAGCCGATACGCTTTGCTGCAGCCAAGCCGTCCTCAAGATTTTCTGCAATTTCACTGGGGAGAACAGGCTCACCGAGGCTTTCGCAAAGCTCCTTGAAAAGTTCTCTGTCCTCTGCACGCTCAATAGCTTCAAACTTAGTGCCGAGAATTTCAACATCACATTCCTGAAGCACGCCTTTTTTAGCAAGCTGAACAGCAAGGTTAAGTCCTGTCTGTCCGCCAAGTGACGGCAGAATTGCGTCAGGTCTTTCGTGGCGGATAATACGTGCAACATATTCAAGATTGAGAGGCTCCATATAAACCTTATCTGCAATGTCGGTATCTGTCATAATTGTAGCAGGGTTTGAGTTAATGAGTACAACCTCATAGCCCTCTTCCCTGAGTGCAAGACAAGCCTGTGTACCTGAATAGTCAAATTCGGCAGCCTGTCCGATAACAATAGGACCTGAGCCTATAACTAATATTTTATGTATATCGGTTCTCTTTGGCATATCAGTCTGCCTCCTTTTCCATTAAGTCAATAAATTTGTCAAACAGGTATGCACTGTCCTGCGGACCGGGTGCACTTTCAGGGTGATACTGCACGGAGAAGATTTTATTTTCTTCGCTCTTGACACCCTCTGCTGTATCGTCAAGAAGATTCAAGTGTGTGAGTGTAAGCTCTGTACCTTCAAGTGACTTGGCGTCAACTGCATATGAATGGTTTTGTGAGGTGATTTCCAGCTTGCCTGTTTCAAGATTTTTAACAGGGTGATTACCGCCCCTGTGACCGAATTTCATTTTAAAGGTCTTTGCACCGAGCGCAAGTGAAATCATCTGATGACCAAGACAGATACCGAAAATCGGCAGCTTGCCTTTCAGCTCTTTAACAACCTCAATAACAGTCTGCACGTCCTCGGGATTACCGGGACCGTTTGAGAGGAAGAGTCCGTCAGGACGCATATTCAGAATTTCCTCAGCGGTAATGTTATAAGGCACAACTGTTACATTGCAGCCCTTTTCATTGAGCTTTCTGATAATATTATGCTTAATGCCGCAGTCGATTGCAACAACATCATACTTATGGTTTGGTGTTCTTGAATACCAGCGCTTTTTACAGCTTACTCTTGACACCATATCGGTTGGGATAACATAATCCTTAACCTTTTTAAGTGCTTCCTCATAGGGCATGTCAGCATCACAGATTAAAATCTTCTGTGATCCCTCATCACGGATAATTCTTGTAATCATACGGGTGTCCACACCGCTGATTGCAGGAATGTCGTATTCATCAAGCACCTCAGAAAGCGTTTTTGTGTATCTGAAGTTTGACGGCAAATCATTATATTCACGAACAATAATACCGCCCATTGTCGGCACTCTTGTTTCAAAATCCTCATCGGTAATACCATAGTTGCCGATAAGCGGATAGGTCATACAAACCATCTGGTCAGTGTAGCTCGGGTCAGAAATAATTTCCTGATAGCCCACCATTGAGGTGTTGAAAACGAGTTCATTGACAGCCTCTTTGTCTGCACCAAAACCGTAGCCATAGAATTCCCTGCCGTTTTCAAGCACAATTTTCTTATCAAACTGTTTCATAAACAACCTCTCCTCTTAATATAGTCAAAAGATTTTCACCGCAAAGCTCCCAGCCCTCAAAGGGGGTAGCCCTGCCCATTGTAACAAATTCGTCAGGGTTGACAGTCCACTGCTTTTCAGTATCAAGCATACAAAGGTTTGCAGGCTCGCCCACAGCAATTCTGCCGCCCTCGATACCGAATATTTCACGCGGCTTGACCGACATCATTTCAACAAGCTTTTCAAGTGTGATGATGCCTGTCTTTACAAGCTTAGTATACAGCACTGCAAAGGCAGTTTCAAGTCCTACAACACCCATTGCAGATTTTTCAAGCCCTTTGCTCTTCTCCTCTGCGGAATGCGGTGCGTGGTCCGTTGCAATAACATCAACCGTACCGTCAAGCACACCGTCGATAAGTGCCTGCCTGTCCTCTGCCGACCTTAATGGCGGATTCATTTTAAATCTGCCGTCCTCCTGCAAATCCATATCGCACATAGTAAGATAATGAGGTCCTGTTTCACAGGTAACCTTAACGCCCCTTGCCTTGGCACGGCGGATAATATCAACACTTTCCTTTGTTGAAATATGGCACACGTGGTACTGACAGCCTGTTTTTTCAGCAAGCAGACAATCCCTTTCAATCTGTGCCCACTCACTTTCAGAGCAGATACCCTTGTGATTATGAAGCTTAGCATATTCACCGTCGTGAATGTAACCGCCCTTTAAAAGGTCATTAACCTCACAATGGGCAGAGATAATTTTGCCAAGCTCTGCACATTCTGTCATAGCCTGTTCCATAAGTTCATCGGTCTGTACACCTGTTCCGTCATCACTGAAGCCGATAACCGCATCAGCCATTGATTTGAAATCAACCGTTTCGCCGACACCTTTACGACCCTTAGTGATTGTGCCGAAGGGCAGCACATCAATGACAGCATCCCTGTCAATAATATCAGTCTGTACCTTCAGATTCTCCGTGCAGTCAGGTGCAGGATTCAGATTAGGCATTGTGCACAGCACGTTATAGCCTGCTCTTGCACCTGCCATAGAGCCTGATTTTATAGTTTCCTTATAAGAAAAACCGGGCTCTCTAAGATGTGTGTGAACATCTACGAAACCCGGAATTAAAAAATACTTCCCCATAGCGTCAATAGTACGGTCAATATTTTCAAAGGAAATAGAAACACCAAGGCTGTGAATCAGTCCATCCTTGATAAGAACACTTGACTTTTTGAATTTCCCGTCAAGATAACATATGGCATCTTTAATCAGAAAAGTCATAAGTTCAACCCTTTCCTACATATTTTTATCTTGTACATTATAATATATAACCCCCTTTAAGTCAACATAAAAATATATAAAAAATCTATTTACTTTACTAAGATTATATAATATAATGAAGCTGAATTTTTCTAAAAAGGTGGGATAAAATGAAGCTGACTGTTATCGGCGGAGGCGGTGTACGCTCTATGTTTCTGGCAAAGAGCATTGCACAAAAAGCCGAAGCTTTAAGTATTGATGAGCTTGTTTTTATGGACAACGATGAAAAAAAGCTTAATATTTATGGAAAGATGGCTAAAAAGGTTTCAAATCTGCTGTACAGCAATCTGAAATTCACGCTGACAACCGATCCCATTGAAGCAGTAAAAAATGCGGACTATGTTATCACCACAATAAGAGTCGGCGGCGATGATATGCGGGTAAAGGATGAAAGAATTGCTCTTAATCTCGGTCTTTTAGGTCAGGAAACAACAGGTGCGGCAGGGCTCAGCTTTGCTATGCGTTCCGTATCGGCACTTGCTGAATACTGTGAGCTGATAAAAAAATATGCAAAGCCTGACTGCAAGGTGTTCAATTTTACAAACCCTGCAGGTGTTGTAAGCCAGACCTTAAGAGATATGGGCTATGATTTCACCTACGGCATATGCGACGCACCGTCAGGTATGCTGCGCTCCTTTGAAAAACTTTACTCTGCTGAGGAATGCAGTGCAAAGGGCGAGGTTTACGGTCTTAACCACTTATCCTATTTCAAATCAATCACCCTTAACGGCAGAGAGATTATGGAAGAGCTGATTGAAAATGATGAGGCTTATGTAAAAACCGATATGAGATATTTTGAAAAGGAGCTTCTCAGGGAAAGAGGCGGTATTCTTAACGAATATCTCTATTATTTCTATTATCGTGAAAAGGCTGTTGAAAACATTCTGAATGCAAAGCAAACCAGAGGCGAGCAGATTTGTGAAATCAACAAAAAAATGACAGAGGCACTCAGCACCATTGATATTGAAAATAATTTTGATGAAGCCTTTAAGATATTTGAATACTGGTACGGTATCCGTGAAAATAATTATATGGCAAGTGAAACAGGCGTTAAAAGGCAGGAGCCATGGCATTTTGATATTTATCAGAAGGATTTTGGCGGCTATGCAGCAGTTGCACTTAATTTTATCGAAATCGCACAGAGCAAAGCAACAGACAGTATGATACTTTGCGTGCCAAACAATGGTGCCATAAAAGAGCTTAAAGACACAGATGTCATTGAGGTAACCTGTGATATAACAGAAAATGGTGCTGTCCCTCATAAATTTGATAACCTTGATGAACAGAACATTGAGCTTATCAGACGTGTTAAAATTTACGAAAGACTTGCAAGCAAGGCAATAAGGGAAAAATCTGTGCAATGTGCAGTGGAAGCACTGACGCTGCATCCCCTTGTCAACAGCTATTCACTGGCTAAAAAGCTTGTGGGCGAATATTTGAAACTGAACAAAAATTACACAGGAGATTGGAAATAATGGCATTTATAGCAGGAGCAGGAGCAACAAATGTTGATTTACTTTATCAAGGCTTTGACAGGCTTGCAGGTGTAGGTGAGGAGCTTTACTGCAAGGATTTTTCACTGCAGCTTGGCGGCGGACTGCCGGCGACACTGATTAATCTCGGCAGGCTCGGCATCAGCACAAAAATCGCAACAGAGCTTGGAAACGATATTTTTTCAAATTTTGCAAAAGAGAAATTCACACAAAACGGTGTGAATCCGACAAATCTTTACAGCGGTAATGACATCCCCCTCAATATTACCTCGGCAATCATTCTTCCCAAGGACAGAACCTTCTATACATACGGCAAGGGCAATATTGAGCCTGATGAAAAGGCACTTGAAACCTTTTATCAAATTGCAAAGGGCAGCAAAATCTGTATGATGCAGCTTGGCGGCTTTTTGCCTGTTTACAAAAAGCTGAAAGAGGAAGGCACAATCCTTGTGCTTGACACAGGCTGGGATGATGAAATGAGCATTGAGAAATACCATAACTATCTTGAACTTGCAGATTACTACACCCCTAACCGAAAAGAGGCTATGAAAATAACGGACACAGACACACCCGAGGATGCTGCAAAGGCATTAAAGCAGTATTTTGAGAAGGTTGTTGTTAAGGTTGATGCGGATGGCTGTATAGGAATTGATGGAGATGAAAAATTCTTTGTACCAAGCATTGAGGAATTTATAAATGTTGACAGCACAGGTGCAGGCGATGCATTCCTCGCAGGCTTTATGTACGGACTGTTTTATGATTACAGCTTAAAGGACTGCATCAAATTCGGAAATGTTACAGGCGGCAAAGCCGTAACAGAGGTTGGTGCACTCAGCGGTTATGTGACAGAACAAGAGCTTCTTACATACAAGAAAACACTTGATTAATAGGTTGAAAATAATAAAAACGTCACTGAAAAATTCCGGTGACGTTTTTATTATACCTATTTATAGTAGTTGATTATTTCATTGATGGCTGAATAGGTCTTCTTGTGGTCAACATGCTTTGGTGATTTATACTCAAGCAAAACTGATGGGCAGCCATAAGTCTGGTGAACATATCCGTGGAGATATCCGCTCGTTGTTGCATAACGGTCAACAAGCTTATCAGACAATCCGAGATGCTTATTATAAATATTACAAAGAGCACCTGTACCGATTGTTTCATCAAGCCAGCCGTGAAAGTCGGTGAACACATCAGGTCTGTACTTATTAAGGAAATCCTTAAGATAACGTGATTCCATAGCCTGGAAGGAAGCAAAGTCCCTGTTCATATCAATATGCTTTGCCGTACATCTGCCGAAAGCAGTTGAGCAGGCACGTTGATTATTTACACCGGCAATCGTTCCGTCAGGATTCAGACAAGGAACAATAACAAGCCTATAGTTTTTAAGCATCTTAGGATTTTTTGCATAGTATTCAACAAGCTTGTTGCCCTCAGCGGTCAGGAGCTGTCCATCCCTGCTGTAGCTGTCCTCAAAACCGTGAATTGCAAAGGTCATAAAAAAGGTTTTGGTATATTTTCCGTTTGACGGCGTAATGATAAACGCTTCAAGATTTCTGCCCTGCACGGATTTGCCGAAAATTTCTTTTTTTACATTAGAATACTCGTGGCTGATATGTGTTGCTGTTGTATTAAGCGGAAGATAATTTGAGTCATTGATATAATACTTATATGTATGAGAGCCTGCGTAATTACCCATAAGCTTAATCGTTACGGTATAGACACCCTCATTCTTTGAATTCCAGTTTGAATAGTCAACTGTAAAATCCTTTTTATAGGTCAATGCATTATTTTTATAATCCTTAACAGTTACAGTCGGTCTTTGCACCGTGCCTGTCCTTTTAATGTCGATACGGTTAAGCTTCGGTGTAACATTTGTCTGCGGAACAATCTTGTATGAATAAACCGCAGAGCCTGAGTACTTACCAATCATTTTAACAGTTACCTTGTAAGTGCCGACATTCTTAGAACTCCAGTTTGAATAATCAACTGTAAAATCCTTTTTATAGGTTAAGGCTTTGCCCTTGGCATCTGTTACTTTTACAGTTGGTCTTTGAACTGTGCCGACATAATTAATTTTAGTTCTTGAAAGTGTAATTTTGCCGTCAACAATATAATAATTATATGTTTTCGTACCCTTATAGTTGCCAATCATTTTAACAGTTACCTTATAAGTACCTGCATTTTTTGAGTTCCAGTTAGAATAATCTACTGTAAAGTCCTTTTTATATGTAAGACTATTACCTAAATCATCCTTAACTGTAACGGTTGGTCTTTGAACAGTGCCTGTTTTGGTGATAACGGTTCTGTTAAGAACGGGCTTCACACACTCTCTGGGCACAATCTTATATTCATAATCATAAGAACCGGAATATTTGCCGATGTAATGAACGGTTACTTTATATGTTCCTGCATTCTTTGAGTTTGAATTTGAGTATGCAAGAGTATAGTCTTTTTTATATGTAAGCTTTGCACCCTCTTGATTTTTTACTGTTACAGTCGGTTTCTGAACAGCACCGGAATAGGTCATTTTTGTTTTTGAAAGCGTAACCTTAAAGCTGTCTTCAATTGGCTTTTCTTCAGGCTTCTCAGTCGGAGTTTCTGTCGGCTGCTCATCAGGCTTTTCTTTCTCTTTATTGGTAGCGTCCTCAGTAACAGGCACTTCCTCAGCCGCAAGTGACACACTTTGTTCGGCTTCTTCAAGAATGACTGACTGGTTCGTAGCCAAAGAGCCATCAGCCTCAGTATCAGCATCAATATCATTAGCAAAAGCAACCATACTGCTGCTTGTCAAAACTGCAGCTGCAATAAGAACAGACACAATTGATTTGAATATATTACTCATAATTACCCTCCAAAATGATTTCATTTATCAGCGCCGTCATTATATAAGTGTAAAAAATACAGCAGATTGTTACAAACAAAATAAAAAAGTTACATATATATTTTACCACTATAAAAAACACATTTCAATAAACTGAAACAAATTTAAAAAATAAAAAAATAAAGCATTGAAATCATAAATTTCAATGCTTTACTTTGGTGGCTCATCGGGGAGTCGAACCCCGGACACCTTGATTAAAAGTCAAGTGCTCTGCC
>DKYL01000045.1:463-38596 GCA_002493325.1 Ruminococcaceae bacterium UBA7101 | reverse complement strand
GTGACAGCTCTATAAGTCTGAAATATAGTAAAACGTATAATATTAAATTGTAAATAAATGTATGTAAGCTCTTGTTTTTGACAATAATTAAAGTATGAGAGCTTACAGTTTTTTTAACAAAATTCATAATTCATCCCTTCTGGCATTTATAATATCATCGGCATTTATTGTAATAGCTGAACTTCTGCAGCTTCTTGGCTATTATATAGGCGACGGTGCAGACGTTGTGTTGCTCAATTTTTCTCAGCTTTTACTGAAGCTTGTGCCGTATGTTTTTTGCTATTTGATAACAATGTATTTTACGAACGGCGAAAGATGGCTTAAAGCCTTCTGGGCAGTGATTTGTCTGTGTGTGTTTGCAACAGCATCGGGCATTCAGCTTTCCTTTTTTGCAGGTATTGCCGCAGCATTAATGTATTCCTATTTTTATGAACATTTCAATAAATATATTTCTTTTTCGGTAACGCTGATTTCATCAGTCCTTGTCGGTCTTGCAATGAGCTATCTGGGTGATGTGCTGAAGGATTTGCTTATGAGTATGGCGCGCTTTGTATCTGATAAGGGTATTGTTACTGCTGTATTATTTTCTGTTATTTCCACAATTCTTTCTCTGTTCGGAAGCAATAGCTTTAATGAATTGTTCTATTATAAAAGCTATGGCGGAACAATGGTTAAGGATGACAATGTTATAACAGGAATAAAGGACTTGTTTGAAAACGGCTACAGCGGTGAGCAACTTGCCGATTATATGACAGGTCATTATTTTATGCTGTTTGTTATTCTCGGCGTAATGCTTGCACTTGCTGATGAGCTTAAAGCGGTGCAGAAAGTTTGTTTGTTTATAACAATGCTGTGTTCCTTTGTGTCCGGCAATATCAGTCTTGCACTTTTGTTTATTTTTATTGAGAGTCCGTTTCTTTTTATATTAATTACAATTATTTCTGCAGTATGCTCTGTAACATCACATCTGCTTGATATAAGAATGGGTTATCTTTTCAGCGGAGGTATTGCTGAACTGTTCACAAGTCTTGATAAGCCTGTTTATTTTTTTGTATGTGCTGTTGTATTTGTTGCCATAGGATATTTTGTAACAAGGTATTCCAATGTCAAAGCAGGTATAAGCGATTGCTTCAACACATATATACCGACAAGATTTAATCATCTGCTAGGTGCTCTCGGTGGTATTGCCAATATAATAAAAATCAGCGAGGACGTTGCCGAGGTGCGAAATCCTAAGCTTGTGAACACCTTTGATTTAAAATGTGAAATCAGAGAGAATTTAGTTAAGGTTGAGGATGAAAAATTAAAGGAATTGGGGGAATATCTGTAATGAATTTAAGAGAAGAATTGTTTGCCAATCAGGATTTGGACTATAAAGCCTTTCATTCAAAGCTTGTTCCGAATATCAGTGCGGATAATATAATCGGAGTCAGAATACCTGTTCTGAGAAAGCTTGCCAAAAGCATAGCTAAGAATAATGCTGATTTTCCGGTTGAATACTATGAAGAAAAAATGATTAAGGGCTTTCTTATCGGTTACAAAAAGCTCAGTGTTGATGAGCGTTTGAAGGAATTGGCTGAATTCGTGCCTTTGATAGACAATTGGGCTGTGTGTGATTGTGTATGCTCTACATTGAAATTCACGGAAAAGAACAGAGAAGACGTTTGGGATTTCTTAATGCAGTATAAAAACGGCAGTGAGTATGAAGTTCGTTTTCTTGTAGTTATGCTTATGGACTACTACCTTGTCGATGATTATATTGACAGAGTGAATGCCATACTGCTGTCGATTGACAGGGAAGAGTATTATATCAATATGGCTGTTGCGTGGGCATTGTCCGTTGCCTTTGTTAAGTATCAAGATAAGGTTATGGAAATTTTTGAAAAGAAAATCCTTCCGATTTGGGTACATAATAAAGCAATTCAGAAAACCTGTGAATCCTTTCGGGTTGACAAAGAAACCAAGGCGTATATAAGAACGCTTAAAATAAAATAGATATGTCAAAATCCTCTGCTTCTGCAGAGGATTTTGCTCTTAAATATAATAGACGTTAAAATAAACAAAAGTCTATGAAATTTTTTGAAAAAAATTTTACAATTTGTTCAAAAATTCATTGACAAATAAATAACATAGTATTATAATGTTATCGTAAATAATTGGGTGTAGTATGCAAAAATCTATTTTAGCACCCGTGGGCACACAATATCTTGCGATTTTTTGTGAAAGGCGTAGTCAGTAAGCCTCAGCATTGAAGACCTTGATAATGTTTGCCGAAAAGGAGGAATTAATCTATGAAAGTTAGATGGTCAAAACGATTGCTTTCTGCATTTCTTGCAGTGCTGATGATTGTTACATCAATTCCGATGATGTCACTCACTGCTTTTGCGGATGAATTCAAACCGGCAGTTCTTTTCTACGATTTCTGCGGTCATAATTCCGCTACATACGATGACAACGAAGTGGGCAGAGTTATTGATGTTTCTAAGCATACAAAAACAATCAATGACTACACCCCTGTTACGTCTTCAACCGGTTATACGATTTCATTCAGCTATAACCCGTTAAATGCTGATAACGGTATAATTTTAACAGTCGGCGAGCAGGAATCCAGCACCGGAAGAACCTATTTCACTTTGAGGGAAGATGGTGAAGCTTTCTTCTGCTGGGACCAGGATGGTGCAGGCGTAAGCAATGGCAACAACTTTTTTGATGCGTCCGGCTGCTTTGGCTCTGAATTAAAGGCAAATCAGTGGAATGAAATCATCATTAATATTGTACCAAGTGCCGATAACCCGAATTTTGATGTTATCACATTTTACGTGAATAATGTTCAGACAAAGGTAATTGATCTTTCAAAGGATTTACTTGGGGATATAGGTGCTTATAATTGCGTGAAGTATTTGGGCAAGGGTCCGTCTGCTTATTTTGCAGAAGCAAGGTCTGTTTGGTACGGTGCCGGTCCGAACTACTGGAGCCAAGGTGTTGACGGTTACATTGACAATGTAATTATCCGTAATAATGCACACGCTACCATTGATATGCTCAAAGAAAAAATGACTGAGTATGAGAACGCAATGATAGATAATACCGTTTATATGAATATGCGTGCTGCATATCAGGCTTATGTTGATGGCAACAAGGTTTATGACGCATATTACTATGGCGGCAATAAGGATAATGTTGTAACACAGGATAATATTACAAGAGCCTATTGGCGTATGCGTCTGACCCTTGGCAATATGACGAAGAATCCTTGGGATGAAAACAGAGTGCAGGCTGTCGCAAGTGCCGGTATCAGAGTAAATAACAATGGTAATCCACTTTCAGGTACAGAGTCACAGTATTGGAACAATCTGCTTTGGGCAGCCAATGCCGAAAGTGAGTCGGGAAGTGCTAGTGATTCGAATTACACAGAGGCATGGATGCGTAATCCGGAGGTTACTATGCTTTACTGCGGTGTCGCAGGACATGAGCCGAAAGCACCGATAATGATTGTTACTAAACATTTATCGGGTATAGGTAGTGGAAATCGTTATGTCGGTCTTATTACCTTAGCCTCAACTAATAGTGACCTTGCTTTGACCGGCAACTGGAAGGGCGTGCAAGGTAGTGGTAATAACTGGGACTATGGTTGGGCTATGGCAAACGCAAATACCGAAGTCGGTTACCAGTTGCACAATGATGGCATTGCAACCGGCGGCTGGAATGCTGTTTCATTCTCTAAGGGACAGTCTACTGGTTTTTGTAACCTGATGACCTTTAACGGTAATTTTGATAATGATCCTAATGAGTATTATAGGAACGAGTCTATTTCGCTTACTGCTTATTTTACAGATTCAACTACTTATAATACTAATAAGTGGCCTCGTGTACTGAACTCAAGCGTACCAGTTCATATTGTGAACTATAAGGTTGTTCTGGATTCCATTGATGCGAATAAGGCACGTCTTAAGACGGTTAAGAATTTCAGACAGGGCGGTGCAGAAAACTTTCTGATGTACTTTGACAGACTCTTATATAATCCGGAGTCTTTCTTTGTGAATGTAACGAATTCTGCTTCCAATACCACAGCAATGGAGAATTACGAGACGCACTATAGCAAAGCTATTACAGAGGTTGCAAAGCAAAGTACAGTTATTGGGTCAAATTATGCAAAGATTCGTTCTGCTTTAACAACTCCTATTTTTAATGAGGATTCAAAGGAAACTGTTTCCCCTATGCAGCGTGTTGCAGAAAAGGGACAGGGCAGCTTTGATGGTAAATTGTGGGAAACATTTATGGCGGCATATAATGCTGCACAGGATGCAATGATTGCTCCGTTTACCAGTGATAAATATGTTAATGTTGATGCTTCAATCGCTACCAATCTTACAAACACATTTAAAGCACTCAGATTCCCTGCGATGGCATATACAGAGCCTGTGGTAACACCGGAGTTGCCGGCACTCGGTCCCGATACAAAGGTGACAATTACCTCTCAACAGGAGCTGGATGCTTCTGCACAGATTAAATATAAGGTTGTATATGACGGTGAATCACAGGTTACACTCAGTGATATGCTGAAGGCTGACGTTAGTACGTATACCGGCGAGTTTGCACCCTTTGCAGGCAGCAGTGATCATTCTGCCGTAACAATTTATGCTTGTATTGTAAAAGATGGTGCTACTGTATCACCTTTGAGCATTACCAACTATTATATTTTTAAAGGTCCTGATATGTCGGTAGCAACCGGTACGGCAATTGCACCGGATACACAGATTACACTTTCACCTGCACCCGATAACGGCGGTACTGTTTATGACGGTGCTATGGAATACCGTATTAATAACGGTGAATGGACTGCATATACAGATACAAGCAGTGTAATTCCATTTGAAGGTTTAAATACTGCGTCTGTGGTTACTGTTCAGGCTCGTCAGCTCGTTTTGATTGACGAAGAGACAGGTGAAACAATTACATCTGCCATCAGCAGTGCTACATATGTAAGAGCAACCTCAAAAGACCTTGCAATTACATCTGAAATGGGCAATAAGGTTAATAACGCAAGCACAATTACGATTGCCGACCCTGAAAATATTGATGCAACCATTAAGTATTCAATGAATGTCAATGGTGAGGAAAAGGTAACAGATGCAACCTATTCAGCTCCTATTGCTCTTACAGATTTAGGTAATATTGAATACATCATTGTTAATGCTTGGCGTGAATATCAGGGCGAAGAAACTGCAGTGAAAAAGATCTTCCTCAGTGATGATTTGGATACACTTGCACTGCGTGAAAGCTTCGATAACACAAGTATTAACGGTACTACCTTCAGCTCAACACCTGACCTCGGCAGCAATTACTCCGGTAAATTTACGGAGCAGGCTGGCTCAGTTGTTGCAGGTGCAGGTAATATTGACGGCAATGCAAACGGCTACGATTGGTCATCAGGCTGGAGAGAGAATGCATTAAAGATTAATGCAAGCAATTCTGTTAAACAGCATCTTGAAATTGCCAACCCAATCGCTGCAAGAGAGGCAAATAAGGTTGCAGCTCAGAATAATGGTATTACATTAAGCTATTGGAGATATATCGAACGTGACGGAAAAGTTGTTGATGATATTTCACAGTATGCAGGTAATGATTACTGGTATACCGGTGTTGGTTTCAAGAATGCAGCCGTTGACGGCTCTTCCAATAACACAGAGTATTTCCTTGCTAATATGAACGGTTGGGCAACCTTCCGTCAGGAATACAGTAATGATAAGGGTGAGCGACATCAGGATATCAAGGCTGACCCACAGAATAAAACACTCCACGCTGCAGGAAACTATTCCGGTCAGTGGATGAATATTGTTGTTACTGTTGACCCGAATGCTGAAACCAATAATGTAATGGTTTATACAAACGGCGAACCGCATGAATCAACTTATGCCGGTGATTTCGGTAACTCAAAAACTCTTGCTCAGAATATTCTTGATTTCGTAACAAAAGACGGCACTGTTCTTACTATTGGTGACAATGGTATGAATTATTGGGCAAATGGCTTTGACACATATATTGATGATGTACGTGTATATACTGAGGTTCTTTCTCAGGTTGATATCAATAATATGTATAATGATGAGCATTCAGATTGCTGGTCTGAAAAGGCTTTTGCTCATGACCCGACAGCAGTTACTGTTTATACACTTGCCGACGGCAGAACAGTAGGTCAGGAATATATGGATGCAAATCCCGGTACATCATATAGCAAGATTGATTACTATATGTTCGGTACAGGTATGACAGTTTATCATTCTGACGATGCTTATATCTGGGAGGTAGTTGGCGATGATAAGGGCAGATGCGGTTATCAGAACCAGAAACTCTTTGGCAGTGACTATGTAACTGCTCTTGCAGGTCCTCTTGGTTATACGGCATCCTCACCTGAAAATAAACCGGGTGCAGGTTATCTTGTATGGGCACCACACGTTATGTACAATACCACAATCAATAAGTGGTGCTTCTACGGCTCAACCTCAGCTTGGGATGCTTATCAGTCAGAAATATTTATGGGTACAAGTGATAGTATCACAGGCCCTTATACAAATATAACAACAATCGCACGCAGCGTTTCAACTGAAAATAAGGTTAATGCCATTGACCCTGCTACTTTCTATTCACCGGATGGTACACTCTATATGGTTTATGGCTCTTGGCAGCAAGGTCTTGCACTTAAAAAGCTTAATGCTGACGGTACCTGTATCGGCGGTGAAGCAAAGTATGTTGCTGATATGAATTCTTCACTTGATGAAGGCGGAGCTAAATGGATTGCTCTTGCTGAGGGTATCGGCAGCGGTGAAGGTCCATTCATCAAATATCAGAATGGCTACTATTATTTATATGTTGCATACTCTGCAAACGGCTGGGGCTACACAACACGTGTATTCCGTTCAGTTAATCCTGAAGGTCCTTATCAGGGTATCAACGGTGTTGCTGCAAATTCAACAGTAGATAATAATGTGCAAATGCGTGGTAACCAGTTTATGTCCTCTTACCTTATTCAGGGCAACAGCTGGATTAATTCAGGTACAGCACACAACTCCTTATTTAATGTTCAGAATGATAAGGGTGAAATTGTAACCCTTAATGCAGTTCACTCACGTCCTCTTGCTACCGGACAGACAGATAAAATGAATGCATCTGAGGATGGTGCTCTTGCTACAAGACAGAGCCATTTGTCAGGTAACAATACGGTTCTTAACCTTGTAGGTTACACCGAAAGCGGATGGCCTGTATCCTTCCCGTTAAAGTATAATGGTACGGATTCACTCAAGCTTGGTAATGTTACTGCTAATGATTTAGCTGGTATCTATGCAGGTAACAAGTTTGATATGGGATTGGCTTGGAATCAGTATAACGGACTTTACACATTCCGTATGATTCCTGAAACAAATAAAACAGGTGTACTTTACGGTACAGAATATAATGGTACACTCTTTACCTTTAATTTTGAAATCTTTAATGTTGATAACAATTCTTGGGTAAGATTTAAGAACAGCGAAGGTAAAGTCGTTCGTGAAGCAACTGTTGCAACCCAGGTTAAGGATGGCAAAACAGTTTATGAGCTTGGTATTATCAACTGTGATGCAACAAGCGAATCTTATGGTAAGCAGGTATGGTGTTACAAGGGTCAGGATCTTCCAAGTCCGGATGATGTAGAATCAAATACGCTTGCTGTTGATATGGATCAGATTATTTATACGCATAAATCCAATGCTGAGTATTATAAGTATGGTCAGGAGATTTCTGACAGACTTGATTATGACAGCCGTACAAATAACTACGGTGAGCGTGCTACAAAGATAAGAATTAAGTATCCTTATCGCATAGACACCTCAGACCCGGGTGCAGTATATTGTTATTCTGATGAATCAATCTGCTCTGAATATGGCTGCTCAGGCTCTGGATTGTATGCTGAGCTTGTTAAGGAAGCTACTCAAGAGGGCGAATACAGTGAATATATCCTCAGAGGATATGTATCAGACTATTTCAAATATAATGCTGATACGGAATCCTATACTGAAGACGGTGTAATTCTTATCATCAGATATAAGGGTGTAGATGGTGTAGAACACTCTGAGTTTGCATTTGCTTACGTAATGCCTAACCCATCAATTGCTCATACTGTTCAGTTTATCAGAAATCAGCAGAAAGCCGGTTCTAATGACAGAAGAATTGCGACGGGTCTTTATACAAGATTTATCGGTTCTGAGGGTACAGCAACTGACATTATTTCAACACAGACCAAATGGAACAGTTATAACTATGACGCTAGTGATGGTCAGGAGAAAGTTATGCATGGTACCGGTGTGTTCAAGCAACAGGCTAACTGGGGTGATTCTGCATCAACAAATGACTCTAACTACGAAACTCCAACTTTGATTAGTAATCAGTTTGATGATATTGACAAGAGTGTCGGTGTTAACTCCGGTTCCTTCGGTGCTGTTGAGCATAAAAATGTTAATAATGGCTCAATACACAATACTTCAAATGTAGTTATGGCTGACTATTATCTGGATTATTCAAACCCGGATAACCCGATTATTAATCGTGATGCAAGCGGTAAGCCGACAGGTTATTCAATTACCTTTAAGGCATCTAACCTGAAATGGAATCCTAAGACGTCTTCTGAATATGGAACCTCTTTCATTTATAATACAACAGGCTTGAATACTTCAATCGCCTATAGTGGTAATGCAACTACCCATAAGGTTGATACAACTTTCAGTAGCAAGTATTATTCTGATGTTTCCAAGAATGTAATGAACGGTACGTATGCAGGTACTAATGTCGGTCTTACAAGTGCTTTTGCAGAGGTGCCGCTAACTGATTCGACTACTAATTCATGGAATGGTACTATAATTCTTACAGGTAAGGATTCACTTGAGAAAAATCCACTGGTTGATCCTGCAACTGACCAGTATGCTGCTGAAAAGTCTGCAAACTTTATTTTGGAACAGGGTCTTGCACGTGATAATCTTAACCCTGATGTTGCAGGTTTCTGGAACAGTGAAGAGATTTATTCTTACTATAATATTGGCGTATCTACCTGTGATAAGGGTGCTGTTCGTGAATTCGTTGAAACCTTTGCTAACAAGAAGCTTAATATTGTCAGAAATAAGGCTACAGGCAGAATTGAATCTATCGTAGCTGATGGTGACCTGGTTGGTTCTGATTATTCTGCAGCTTCATATCGTGAATATATGAGAGCATTATCAGAGGGCTATTTCTTCGTAGAGAATATGAAGAATACAAAATATGTAGAAAACGGTGTTGAAAAAGCCTATACAACAGCTTACGGCACAACGCCTGACGGAAGCACACATTCATTCATTTATACAGATGAAGAAGGTAATAACATCTTCGGTGATGCTACAACATACACTGACCCTGTTCAGGCTCAGATTATTGAAAACATCATTGATAAATATGAAGCTCTCTTCACAATTGAAAAATTCAATGATTCTCAGAAAACAATAAATGAGAATAAGAATTTTGTAGAAGTTGAAAAAGAAAACGGTAATTTTACTGAAGAAACAATAAATGCTTTCAATGACTTCCTTACTGAAGCATCAACTCACTTCAATTACTATACTGATAAGTTAAATCCTGTTGAGGATCAGGAATATTGGAGATACACCAAATTGACAGGTACTGAGTATGATGAACTTCTTGATTTGGTTAATTCTTATAAGCGCTCATTAATGCCTGTTGTTGATTCAGCAGAATTACAGACTCAGATTAATGAAAAGACTCCATTATTGACTGCCGGTATTTTTGAAACAAATACTGATACCGGTGAACAGGTTCAGGTTAAGACAATGTCAAGCTGGCTTAATATGAACAGCGCTGTTAATCAGGGTAAGCAGGATAAAATTGATACTGCCGGCAATGCTAAGTATGAAACACTTGAGCCTGAAACAATTGTTTTGGACAATAAGGAATACACTTATGCTGAGCCTGACATCAACACACTTTCTGCAGACCAGATTACTGTAAATGATTCTACCGCTACAATTGAGAAAACAGCTCTTAAGGATTGCGATGCAAGCGACAGATATGCAAGCTATGATGCAGTAACAGATGTTGTTTCTGCAATGGAGCGTGACAGATATACTCCTGAAGCACTTGCTCAGTTTGATGCTTATGTTGATCAGCTCAGCAATGGTACTGATTTAACAAAGCCGTCAGTTTATGTTCTTGCAACGGATGAAATTGCAGCTAACTATAATCAGGCAACAGGTGATAATGTTGCTGCAGGCACAAAGCTTTGTGCAACCTCTACGGATGAAACCGATCCGCTTACAAAAGCTCTTCTTGAGATGCTTAACGGACTTGAGGTTAATCTCTACACATCATACCTGACAGTTCAGACACTTGATGATAATGGTAATGCAACAGCTACGATTACAAATGCTAAAGATCAGAAATATTATGGTGAAATGTTTACATTTGACACCGATGCTGATAGTGACGCAGTTGTTACATGGCTTGTTCAGACCTTCAAAAAGGGCGACCTTGAGAAGTATATGAATGCTACGGATGATGAGGATGGTAATAAGGTTTATAATGGAGAAATCATTAAGCCTGTTACAGTTTCAAAGCTTTCATCCTTTACCGGCACAGAAATGCTTCGTAAGGCTGACTGTGATATCAGAGTAACTGCACAGATTAATGCTTCTGAAAATGCTGCAACTGGTGTGGTTCTTAAGGTTTATAACGGCTACGGTAATGTTTCAGATGTTATTTATGCCGCTGACCTTGACACAGCTAAGACAAAGCTTGTTGATCCTGTAATGCCGTTCTATAACTTCAAGGAATGGGATTTCACTGATAAAGGCAATAATAATTATGTTGCTAAGCCTGTATTTGAATCTATCCCAACAGTTACTGTTACAGTTTCTGACGGTAACTCAATAACAGGTAAGAAGCTTAACGGCAATATTGCTGAATCAGGTACAGAGGTTACTGTTTCAACAGATAATGCACAGTTCTATGCATGGGCTGTTAAGACTGCTGATAATAAATATCAGATTGTAAGCTACAGCAGTTCATATATGTTTGTGGCAATTGCAGATGAAGCTTATACCGTAATTACCCGCGATGGTGATGGAAAATATTATGTTGGTGATACTGAACTGACAGCTGATATGGTTGATCAGTTTGCGAACACAACAGAAAATGGTATGACTGCAGATGCATATCTCAAGCTTAAGCTTGACAGCAAGGCACCGTTTGTTTATAAGCAGACTGATGACCTTGGCGGAAGAAAGATATTCATTCGCGTTACAAACGGAGGAAATGAAAATGACATCAGAGCTTATGGTGTCAGAATAGTTAATAATGATACCGGTGCTGAAAAGAAGTATCCTGCTTCAAAGAAGGCGGCTACAGGACAGTTCTATATGTCATTGAGTGAGGCTGCTTATGCTAAGTATTCACAAGCACCTTATCAGATTCAGTGCTTTGTAACATATTCATTTAACTACGATTTCAACGGTACAGAATATCAGATTAATACAACTGATTACTTTAACGTATAAAATGGAGGTGTGGAAAAATGACAAAAAAATATTTACCTCCTGAGTATGAAGTAGATTTGTTCAGCTTGAGCAGTATGTCTGTCGTTACCACCAGCAGTACGGAAATTCCCGGTGAAGGTATTGAGGACGAAGATATAGATTTACTTAATGCATTAGAATACTAATTAAAAAAGCAGTGGGCGAAAGCCTGCTGCTTTTTTAATTTATTATGAATATTGTAAACAATTTGTTAACAAACCATTGACCTTATAATTTATTACTTATATAATATTAATCAATTGACAGCAATACAATTTGTTTTTTGTATTGCTGATTTTTCAGGAGGTACAATTTTATGGTGAAGTCCATGACCGGCTTTGGCAGGGCAGTTGCCGAGCTTGACGGATATGTTATTACAGTTGAGCTTAAATCTGTTAACCACAGATATTTTGAATTTTATTCACGCTGTCCAAGACAATATGGCTTTATTGATGAAAAGATAAAATCCTATGTGGGCAGCCGTGTTTCAAGAGGTAAGATAGAATGCTTTGTCGGTATTGAAGCACTAAACACCGAGGCAGCCGAGGTTGCTGTTAATAATACGCTTGCTTCTGCATATGTTAAAGCATTGAAGGAATTATCAGTGACGTATGATTTGAAAGAGGATTTTGGTGCGTCAACAATAAGCCGTTTTCAGGATGTTCTTATTGTAAAAAAAGCAGAAGAGGATGAGGACAAAATTTGGCAGTTGGTTAAATCCGTTGCAGCAGATGCAGTTGACAGATTCATTGATATGCGTTCTGTTGAGGGTGAAAAAATGTATAATGATGTTTTTTCACGCACAGAGTTTATTCTAGATACGGTTTCATTTATTGAAGAGCGTTCACCACAGACAGTTAAAGAATATAATGACAAGCTCATTGAAAGAGTACATGATTTAATTGGTGATGTTTCTCTTGACGAAGGCAGGATTATTCAGGAGGTTGCGATTTATGCTGACAAGGTAGCAGTCGCTGAAGAAACTGTAAGGCTTCGTTCTCATATTGAACAGCTCAGAGAATTTTTGGAAAGTGACGAAGCTGTGGGCAGAAAAATGGATTTTCTTCTGCAGGAAATAAATCGTGAAACAAATACAATCGGCTCAAAGTGCAACGATGTTGAAATTGCTCGCAAGGTTGTTGATATGAAGGCTGAGATTGAAAAAATACGCGAGCAAATACAGAATATAGAGTAGTAATATGAATTTAATCAATATTGGTTTTGGCAATCTCATTAATGCGGACAGAGTTGTCACAATTGTTTCACCGGAGTCTGCACCGGTAAAAAAAATAGTGCGTGAAAGCAAGGCAAACGGTACTTTGATTGATGCCACACACGGCAGAAAAACGCAAAGTGTCTTTATTACCGACAGTGATAATGTTGTGCTTTCATATCTTGATTTAAAACAGATTGCTGCTAAGCTTGGCAAGGAGGTTGATACAGATGAGTAAAGGGATGCTTGTTGTGTTCTCTGCACCCAGCGGCTGCGGCAAGGATACGGTTTTTAAGGAAATATGCAAGCTGAGAGATGATGTTGTTGAATCTGTTTCCGCAACTACAAGAATGCCCAGAGAGGGTGAGATCGACGGCGTAAACTATTTCTTTGTGAATGAAAATGAATTTAAGAATATGATTGAAAACGGCGGGCTCCTTGAATTTAACAACTATAATGGTTGTTATTACGGAACGCCTGTAAAAGGTATTCATGATGCTGTTGAGCAGGGTAAGGTCTGCTTTTTGATAATTGATGTCAATGGTGCTGAAAAAATTAAAGAGTTATATCCTGACTGCCTTTCAATTTTTCTTCTGCCACCCAGCATTGAGGAGCTTGAAAAGCGTTTGAGAGTCAGGGACAGTGATGGTGATGATGTTATTAAAAGCCGTCTTGATATCGCTATGGTTGAGCTTTCATATAAAGACAAATATGATTATCAGGTTGTTAACGACGACTTGTATGAGTGCGTCGATAATATAAATAAAATACTTAACGCCGAGCTTAAAAAGCGCGGTTAATTACTAAAATAATTGTTAGGAGATATTTATTATGTTTAATCCGGATTTAAAGAAATTATTAAAGAACTGCAACAGCCGTTACAGCCTTGTTGTAGGTACAGCAAAAAGAGCAAGAGAAATTCGTGACGAGGCTATTGCAAGGGAAGAACACATTGATGTAAAAACCGTTTCAGTTGCTATTGATGAAATCCTTGAGGGAAAGTACGTTATTGATGAGCCTGAAGAAATCAAATCAAAATAATGAACAGGCTTATTGCAACTGTTGCTGTTGAAAAAGCATTTTTCAATATTGACAGTGATTATGATTACTACGTTCCCGATAAGCTTTTAAATGTTGTTAAGGTTGGTATGATGGTCAAAGTACCATTCGGCAACGGCAACAAGCTGCGTGAAGGAATGGTTGTTAAATTGTATACTGCAATCAATTCCAAGCTTAAGGAAATTGACTCCGTTGTTTCTGCTGCACCGCTTCTCAGTGAAGAGATGGTTTCACTTGCTCTCTGGTTAAAGGAGCGTTGCTTTTGCACAACCTTTGATTGTTTGAAACAGATGCTTCCGAGAGGCTATGGTAAGGTTGGAGATAAATCTTCAAAGATGGCAACACTTCTTATTGAAAATGAGAATGATTTGCCAAAGCTTACCCCTAAGCAAAGAAGTGTTGTGAATTTGCTTTTTGACATCGGAACTGCAGGTGTGGATGAAATCTGTGAATTTTGTTCGGTTGGAAAAGCTGTTTTAAATAATCTTGAGAAATATGGTGTTATATCTTTTTTTGATAAACAGGTTTACAGAACGCCCTATATTGTTTCAGATAATCAAATTGATGATGCTGAGATTGAATTGTCACCAAAGCAGAGCAAAGCCTATCAGACATTTTTGAAAATGATGAATGCTGACGGCGGCAGCGGTTTGCTGTTTGGTGTAACAGGCTGCGGAAAAACACAGGTTTATTTAAAGCTGATTGACCGTGTGATAGAGCAGGGAAGGGATGTTATAGTTCTTGTTCCTGAGATTGGTTTGACTTCACAGGCTTTGTCGATATTTCATAACAGATACGGAAGCAGGGTTGCAGTTATTCACAGCGGATTGTCACTTGGTGAGCGTAATGATGAATATAAGCGCATCAGCAATGGCGATGCTAAAATTGTTGTAGGCACACGCAGTGCGGTTTTTGCACCTGTTCAAAATCTCGGACTTATTGTTATGGATGAGGAGCAGGAGAATACGTATAAAAGCGAGCGTACACCGAGGTACAGTACAAAAGAGGTTGCAAATTTCAGAGCAAAGTATAATAAAGCATTGTTCCTGATGACCTCTGCAACACCAAGCCTTGATAGCTATTCTAATGCAGTTGCAGGCAAAATCCAACTTTGTGAAATTGATGAGCGCTTTGGCGAGTCAAAACTGCCTGAGGTTATCACTGTTGATATGAAGGCTGAAATAAAGAACGGCAACAGAACACCGATTTCATCCAGGTTAAAGGAATGTTTGCAGGAAACACTTGAGCATAATAAGCAGGCTATTCTGCTGATTAACAGACGCGGTTATAACACTTTTATTGCCTGCAGTGATTGCGGTCATGTAATTACCTGCCCAAGCTGTTCCATTTCATTAACATATCACAGCTATAGTAACAGGCTGGTATGTCATTATTGCGGCTATACCAAAAGACTTGATAACAAATGCCCTGAATGCGGCAGTGAAAATATAAGATACAGCGGCTATGGTACGCAAAGAATAGAAGATGAGCTGACAGCATTGTTTCCGACTGCGAAAATTCTTCGTATGGATGCAGATACAACTTCATCAAAATTCAGTCACGATAAATTGTTCAATGCATTTAAAAATCACGAATATGATATTCTGATAGGAACACAGATGGTTGCAAAGGGTCTTGATTTTCCTGATGTAACGCTGGTGGGTGTTGTTAATGCTGACAACTCACTTTATGATGAAAACTATAACAGCAGTGAACGCTGTTTTGATTTGATTACACAGGTCATCGGCAGAAGCGGCAGACGTGATGACAGGGGACTTGCTGTTATTCAGACGATTAATCCTTTTAATCCGACCCTTGAATTTGCTGCGAATCAGGACTATAAATCATTTTATAATAATGAAATTTCACTGAGAAAGGCAATGATTTATCCGCCGTATTGTGACATTTATTCTGCGTCCTTTGTGGGTGAAAATGAAAATACTGTTGCACTTTGTGCAAAAGCTTTTTTTGATATTTTAAAGGAGCTTAATTCCGATAACAGTCAGAAGCTGATAGTGCTCGGTCCCAGCCCTGCTAAAATTTCAAAGCTGAACAATCAGTACAGATACAGATTGTCAATAAAATGTAAAAATTCAAAAAAAATTCGCAAACTTTTTAATGATATTTTAATAAGATTAAGTAAAATTAAAGAATATAAGGATGTTCAGGTATCATTAGACCTCAATCCTTATAATTTGAATTAGGATAATAAAATTAGGAGAATAGAGAATGGCGTTAAGAAATATAGTTAAGCTTGGCGATCCTATTTTGTATAAGAAAAGCAGAGTTGTTGAAAAATTTGATGATAGGCTCGCTATGCTTATTGATGATATGAAGGAAACTATGTATGACGGGAATGGTGTAGGTCTTGCCGCCGTACAGGTTGGAATTTTAAAAAGAGTGGTTGTT
Organism: Ruminococcaceae bacterium UBA7101; assembly: GCA_002493325.1. GTDB lineage: Bacteria > Bacillota > Clostridia > Oscillospirales > Acutalibacteraceae > Eubacterium_R. Next base: position 22,327 of record DKYL01000045.1, on the reverse strand, counting down.
ATTGATATTGGCGAAGGTCCTATGGAGCTTGTTAACCCTGAAATTACTTTTGAAGAGGGTGAACAGATTTCTCAGGAAGGCTGTCTGTCATTGCCGGGCAAATGGGCTAATACGAAAAGACCGCAGAGAGTACAGGTTAAGGCACAGGACAGAAACGGAAAATGGCAGGTGTTTACAGGCGAGGACTTAAAAGCAAAGGCATTCTGTCATGAGATTGATCATCTTGACGGAATACTCTTTACCTCACATATTATTGAGGGTGAAACACTTAACAATTAATGGTGATTGAATGAATATTGTTTTTATGGGCACACCTGATTTTGCTGTGCCGGCTCTGGAAGTATTATATAACTCAAAGCACAATATTATCGGCGTATTTTCTCAGCCTGACAAGCCTGTTGGCAGAAAGCAGGTGCTGACACCGCCGCCGGTTAAAGCATTTGCAGTGCAGAACGGATTATCTGTTTATCAGCCAGATTCTTTAAAGAATGATGATGCTTATGAATTAATACAAAATCTTAATCCTGATATAATTGTTGTTGCGGCATATGGTAAAATCCTGCCAAAAAACATTTTGGATTATCCAAAATACGGTTGTGTAAATATTCACGCATCGCTTCTTCCTAAATACCGTGGTGCTGCACCTATACAGTGGGCGGTGCTTAATGGTGATAAAGAAACAGGCATTACTATAATGAAAATGGCTGAGGGTCTTGATACTGGTGATATGATTTTAGTTGATAAGACTAAAATCGGTGAGGATGAAACATCTGCCGAGCTTTTTGACCGACTTGCAAAGCAGGGTGCTGTTTCCTTGATAAAAGCACTTGATAGGATTGAAAGCGGCAATGCTGAATTTACTGTACAGGATGATACATTATCCACATACGCTGCAAAGATTACAAAGCAGCTCAGTCCGATTGATTGGTCAAAATCTGCCAAAGAGGTTCATAATCTTGTGAGGGGTCTTCAGACCTGGCCCTGTGCATCAACAGTTATTGACGGAAAAGAATTTAAAATTCATAAAACTTTATTGTCATTAAAAACCTCTGATAAGACAGGTGAAATTGTCGATAATAAAGGGGTGTTAACTGTGTGCTGTGGCGATGGCAATTGTGTCGATATTCTCGAAATACAGCCGCAGGGCAAAAAGAAAATGGACATTAAATCATTTCTTGCAGGTAACAAATTAGAATTAGGTACAATTTTGGGTGAATGATATGGGAGCATATTTTACTTATTATTTAACAGGATTTATTATGATTCCGGTGCTTTTATTTGCAGTATTTTGTCAGATAAAGGTGAAATCGTCATTTAACAGATATTCACGTGTTAAAGGCAGCCGTGGTATGACAGGCGCAGATGCAGCCTACCAGCTGCTCAGAATAAACGGTATTCATGACGTCAAAATCAAAAGAATATCGGGAAGTCTTACAGACCACTACAATCCAAAGACCAAGGAAATTTGTCTTAGTGAAGCTGTTTTTTCTTCCACAAGTGTCGCGGCTATTGGTATTGCCTGTCACGAGGCAGGTCACGCTTGTCAGCACGCTGAGGGTTATTTTCCGCTTAAAATAAGAAATGCAGTTATTCCTGCAACAAGAATAGGCTCTTGGCTTGGTATTCCTTTGGCTTTAATTGGTATGATGCTTTACAGTGATACATTGATTTATGCAGGACTGATTCTTTATGGTGCAGTTGCATTATTTCAGCTTATTACTTTACCTGTTGAATTTAATGCATCACGCAGGGCACTGAATACAATTGAAGGAAACGGATTTTTGGATGCTGATGAATATCAGGGAGCGAAGAGTGTGTTGACAGCGGCAGCTCTTACCTATGTTGCTGCATTAGCATCGGCACTTGCAACGCTGCTCAGATTATTTTTGGTTGTTAACAGGAACAGAAGATAATGAAAAGTTCAAGACTGATTGCATTTGAAACATTACACAAAATATTCTATGACAGCACGTATTCCAATTTAGCAGTTGACAATGCTTTGAAGGATGTTGACAAGGATAAGGCTTTTATTAGTGCTTTGGTTTATGGTGTTGTTGAAAGAAAAATTACACTTGATTATTATATCAATAAATATTTAACCGCTAAACCCAAGCCTAAAATTATGACTGTTTTAAGGCTTGGTGCTTATCAGCTTTTGTTTATGGATAAGGTGCCGAGCAGTGCTGCCATTAATGAAAGTGTTAAGCTTACGCGCGATATAAAACAGGACTATTATTCAAAGCTTGTTAATGCTGTTTTACATAAAATTGACAGTAACAGAGAGGAACTTGATAATCCTTCCATTAAATATTCCGTGCCTGAGTGTTTGATAAATATGTGGAATAAGCAGTATGGTGCAGATACAGTAAGTGAATTTCTGCCTGCACTGAATGAAAGACCGCCTATTTATGCCATACCCAATCGGCAGTTCGTTGATGCAGGGGAGCTTTGCTATGAATTGCTTGAAGAAGGTGTTGACTGTGAAGTATTGGAAGAGGTTGTTTTAATTCATTCAAGCATTGATTTTAACAGCAGCCGTGCTTATAAAAACGGTTTGTTTTACATTGAAGATTTGTCAAGCTATCATTGTGCAAAAGCACTTCAGGCAAAGCCGGGTGAAACGGTTATTGATTTTTGTTCAGCACCGGGCGGCAAGGCTTTTACTATTGCACAGGATATGGAAAATAATGGCAGGTTATATGCTTTTGATTTATATGAGCACAGGGCAGAGCTTGTTAAAAAAAGTGCAGAAAGGCTTGAACTGAATGTTATTATATCAGGTGTCAATGATGCATCTGTATATAGCGATACTATACCTGAGGCTGACAGAATTTTATGTGATGTTCCTTGTTCAGGCTTTGGTATTGTGAGAAGAAAGCCTGAAATCAGATATAAGAATCTGGACAGCATTAAGGATTTGCCTGAAATTCAGTTGAATATTCTTAAAACATCTGCAATGTATTTAAAAGACGGCGGCAGAATCATTTATTCAACCTGCACACTTAATAAAAAAGAAAATGAAAAGGTTGTTTCTGCCTTTCTGAATGAGCATTCGGGCTTCAGCCTTGAATATGACAAAACAATTTTTCCGTCGTCCAACGGCGGTGACGGATTTTATTTTGCGGTATTGACTAAAAACTATGACTGATATTAAAGCGCTTACATCAGAACAACTGAATAATGCAATGGCTGATTTGTCACAGCCGAAGTTCAGAGTAGGGCAGATATTCAAATGGCTTCATAGTGACGGCGTAAGCTCCTTTGATGAAATGACGAATATCAGCAAGGCTTTAAGACAAAGGCTAAGTGAAGACTATTTCATTTCAGGTTGTGAAATTGAGGATAAATATGTATCTTCCATTGACGGTACTGTGAAATATCTGTTTCGTCTTTATGACGGCGAATATGTTGAAAGCGTAGTAATGAAATATAAATACGGCTTTACCATATGCGTGTCATCACAGGTCGGCTGTAAAATGGGCTGTACCTTCTGTGCCTCAACCCTTGCAGGCTTTAAAAGGAATCTGACTGCAGGCGAAATTGAAAGTCAGATTCACAGTGCACAGAAGGATTTAGGTATTCGCATATCACACATTGTTATGATGGGAATAGGTGAACCGCTTGATAATTTTGAAAATGTGAAAGCATTTTTGAAAAATGTAAATGATGATGACGGACTGAATATTTCTATGAGAAATATTACTGTATCCACCTGCGGCATTGTGCCTAAAATATATGAGCTGATGGATATGGATTTGCAGCTTACGCTAACGATTTCTCTTCACGCTCCGAATGATAAAATACGCTCAAATACAATGCCCGTAAATAATAAATATAATGTTGATGAGCTTCTTAAAGCCTGCTTTGAATACGGCAGAAAAACAGGAAGACGTGTCAGCTTTGAATATACATTGATTAGCGGTGTTAATGACAGTGAAGAGAATGCTCTGGAGCTTGCTGATAAATTAAAGGGCAGCCTTTGCCATGTTAATCTGATTCCTGTTAATGATGTCAGAGAACGGGATAATAAGCGTGGCAGCAAGGCTGATATAATCAAATTTCAAAATATATTGAAAAGAAACGGAATTAATGCTACAATAAGAAGAACGCTCGGTGCAGATATTAATGCATCCTGCGGACAGCTTAGAAGATTAAAAAACCGAGGTGAGATTATTGAGAATAGTTGCAAAAACTGATAAAGGCAATGTTCGTGATTCCAATCAGGATGCTTATGCAGTCGGTGAATTTTCAGACGAGGTTGTATGGTCTGTTGTATGCGACGGTATGGGCGGTGCTGCAGGCGGAAATATTGCGTCTGCACTTGCAGTCAAGGTAATCAGCGATAAAATTAATGCTTCTTACAGAGATCAGATGCGTGACGGTTCAATAAAGAATATGCTCGACTCAGCTTTGACTGCGGCAAATATTGAGGTCTTTGATTTTGCCGAGGCTCAGCCTGAGCTCAGAGGCATGGGCACAACAGTTGTGTGTGCAATTGTTCGTGATAATCAAGCCTATATTGCCCACGCCGGTGACAGCCGTGCGTATGTTATCAATAATGGAAGCATACGCCAGATAACGACTGACCACAGTATGGTGCAGGATTTACTCCTGAGGGGTCAAATTACCCCTGAAGAGGCAGAGCATCATCCGAATAAAAATATAATTACCCGTGCAGTGGGTGTTGACAAGGGTATAGAAATTGATTTTGAACAAATTGATTTGGATGACAAGGATACCTTGCTGCTTTGCACCGACGGTCTTTCAAACTATGTTTCTAACGAAGAAATGCTTGAATTGATGAGCGACGGAAAGCATTATGCTTTTGCGGACAGATTGGTTAAAAAGGCTAATGAAAACGGCGGCGGAGATAACATTACTGTTGTAGTTATATCAAAATAATTGGAGAGTTAAGAATGGATAATTATGTAGGAAAACGACTTGACGGACGCTATGAAATACAGGAAATCATCGGCGTTGGCGGTATGTCTGTGGTATATAAGGCATATGACAATGTTGATGACCGTATTGTTGCAGTCAAAATTCTCAAGGATGAATTTTTGACCAATGACGATTTTGTCCGCCGTTTTAAGAACGAAAGCAAGGCAATTGCATTGTTATCACATCCTAATATTGTTAAGGTTTATGATGTCAGCTTTGGTGAAAAGCTCCAGTACATAGTAATGGAGTATGTTGACGGCATAACACTGAAAGAATATATTCAGAAGCAGAATGCCATTACCTGGAATGACGCTTTGTTTTTCACAACACAGATTCTTCGTGCACTTCAGCACGCACATGATAAGGGCATTGTTCACAGGGATATAAAGCCGCAGAATATAATCCTTCTGTCAGACGGCAGCATCAAGGTTGCTGATTTCGGTATTGCGAGATTTTCAAGAAGCGATACAAAAACCCTGACAGATACCGCCATAGGTTCTGTCCATTATATAAGTCCTGAACAGGCAAAGGGTGAGTTCACCGACGAAAAGGCAGATATCTATTCCGTTGGTGTAGTGCTGTATGAAATGCTTGCAGGCAAGGTTCCTTTTGAGGCAGACAATGCGGTATCGGTTGCTTTAATGCAGCTTCAGAATGATGCAAAAAAGCTTACTGAAATCAATCCTGACATTCCTTTGGGTCTGGAACAGATTTGTATTCACGCTATGCAGAAAAATCCTGACGACAGGTATTGCTCTGCAACTGAAATGCTTGTGGATGTGGAGGAGATAATCAGAAATCCCGAAACTGTTTTTGACTATTCTTATTTTGTTGATAAGGAGCCTACCAAGTATGTTATCCAGACACAGGAAAATGAGCATAGGGTTGAGCCTGCTTATGACAACAACGAGGTCGAGTATGAGGAAGAGGAGTATTACGACCCTAAGCACAAGAAAAAGGTAATCACGGCAGTTGTTATCGGTGTTGTTGTATTAATCGGTGCAATTGTTGCACTTGTAATGAGTATAACAGGGTCTTTCAACACAAGCTCAGGAACGCTTGAGAATTTTGTAGGACAGTCATATGACGCTCTTGTCAGCTCCAACAAAAAGTATCAGTTTGTGCTTGAAACGGAGAAAACGGCTGACGCTGAGCCCGGTATTGTTTTAAGACAATCACCTGAGGCTGGTACAAGAATTATTGAGGGAAGTCAGGTAACGCTTGTTGTTGCAGCGTCAATGGATGATATTGAGGTTCCCAATGTTTACGGATTGACCGAGGATAAAGCAAAAAAAGCGCTTGAACAGGAAAAACTGATTAATTATAAGTTTACCACTGTTGCCAGCGATACAGTTGAAGAGGGAAAGGTTGTTTATACAGACCCCAAGGCAGGCAGTGTTGTCGGTTCAGATGCACAGATTACTGTTTATATCAGTTCAGGTCCTACTACTGCAGTTGTTGAAACAATTACCGTTCCTGATGTTATCGGTCTTAAACAGGAGGGTGCAAGGGCTTTCCTTGAAAAATGCGGTTTCAAAAATATCAGTTTTGTTACAGAGGACAGTATGACCCCTAAGGGAGTTGTTCTTTCACAATCGCCTAATGCAGGTGTTTCTGCTCAGGCAGAAGATTCAATAAAAATCACAATTTCATCAGGTGTTACTACTACTACAACAGTGAAAACCTATAAAGCAGCCTTGACTGTTAAGCTGCCTGAGATTGATTCACAGAGTGATACACTGATTATTGAGCTTGACGGCAAGAGCTATTCATCAAATAAGGTTAAGCTTGATGGTACAGATAAAACCTTCAGCATTCCGCTTGATAATACAGGTGATATAGAAATCAGAGTTTCGCTTGAATCAACAGGCGCTGTTCAGACAGAACGTATTAAAGGTGACAGAGATCAGGATATAAATGTTGATTTCACCAGCTTTACACCGACAGAGCCTTCATCAGATGAAGCAGATAATAATCCGGAAAATTGAGGTAATATATGCTTGAAGGTCGATTAATCAAAGGTATAGGCGGTTTCTACTATGTAGAAGCCGCTGATACTATATATGAGTGTAAGGCGAGGGGTGTGTTTAGAAAGCAGAAAATCACACCGCTTGTTGGTGATATAGTTTCAATAACCATTAGTGAGAATGCGGAAAATACGGTTGACGAAATCAAAGCTCGCAAAAATGCTCTTGTAAGACCTGCTCTTGCTAATCTTGACCAGCTTTTTGTTGTTGCTTCCATTGTTGATCCTGCAATTAATACAACCGTTATTGACAGAATTATTGCTATTGCAGAATTTAAGCATATTGAGCCTGTTGTTATTTTAACAAAAATAGATTTGTCAGGTCATTATATGAAGTATTATGACATTTACAGCAAAGCTGGCTTTAAGGTTGTTTTGTGTGATAACAGCACAGGCAGCGGCAGTGATGAGGTAAGAGCAATGCTGGCAGATAAGGTCAGTGCTTTTACAGGTAATACAGGTGTGGGCAAATCATCTTTGCTGAATGCAATTGACAGCAGACTTGCTGTTGAAACAGGCGAAACAAGCAAAAAGCTCGGCAGGGGAAAGCACACCACACGGCATTGCGAGCTTTTCAAAGTAGCAGACGGTTATGTTGCTGATACACCCGGATTTTCGTCTGTGGATTTTGAACGGTGTGAAAAAATATTTAAAGACGATTTGCCCTATTGTTTCAGAGAATTTGAGCCGTATCTGGATAAATGCAGATTTCAGACAAATTGTGCACATATCAATGACAGGGGCTGTGCTGTTGTTGAGGCTGTCAATAACGGTTGTATTTCCCGTGAAAGGCATAACAGCTATATTGATTTATATAATGAGGTTAAGGATATAAAGGAATGGCAGAAAAAATAAAATGCGTTATCGTTTCAGGTGCACCTGAAGCGGATATTGAATATATGAAAAAGTATGTTGACAATTCATATATCATCTGTGCTGACAGCGGCTATAAGAAGTGTGAAAGGCTTGGCATTCTTCCTGATCTTATAATCGGTGATTTTGATTCCGCACAAAAACCCGACTGCAGCTGTGAAATAATTGCCCTTAAACCGCGAAAGGATGATACGGACACGTTTTTCTGTGTTAAAACAGCGCTTGAAAAGGGCTTTGATGAAATTGTAATACTTGGCGGTATCGGTTCACGTCTTGACCACACCTATTCAAATATTTTGTCAGTTAATTATTGTTTTGATAAACATGTAAAATGTACGCTTGTTAATGCATACAATGTGTTAAGCGTTATTTCGGGTGAAAATGTCATTCATAAAAACGGCTTCAAATATTTTTCTGTTTTTGCACTTTTCGGAAAATGTGAGGGTCTAACGATAGACGGTGCTGAATATAATCTTAGTGACGCCGATGTTCTGCCCACTGAACAGTTTACGCAAAGCAATGAATTTGTAAGTGACAGTGTTAAAATAAATGTAAAGGAAGGAAAAATTCTTTTAATTCTCAGTAACGATTCATTATCATTTTCATAGTATGAAGTAAATACAGCGAAAAAGAGGTGTGCTATAATGAAAAAGATGTGCAGGCGTGACTTCTTGTGGATTGCTTTTGGCTTGGGCTGTGTTTGCGCCTGTTGTTTTCCGACAGTATGGATAACAAGAATTCTTGCAGTTGTAGTAATTATCCTCGGTATTATTTGCTGTAAAAGATAGTGGGGGATATTTATGAAAATTGTTCTTATTAAAAGTCCAAAGCTGCTTGCACCGTTACTCAGAGGAATATTTAAAATTCAAAAGGTAAAAAATGAAACATAAGGTAAAGGGGCTGCCTCACAAAAATGTGAGGCAGCCCCTGTTTTTATAAAATTTTATCATAATGCCGAATATCTCTGCATAAGTTTTTATAGAAACTGTAAAGGAGTACTATTTATGGAATTGTGTAAAGAATACAAATCATTAAATTCGGCAATCGAAAAGGAAGCACTTTGCGAAAGCTTTGAACTGGATTTTCAGGAAAATCTGCCACAGTATCTTGACGATATTGAGCGTGTGGTCAAGTGTAGTGTAAAATCCGTTGCCACTGACTATGAATGTACAGGCGGTGCAATCAAGCTTTACGGCAAATCTATCATCAGCCTTACATATGTAAACAGCAGCGGCTGCCTTCTTTCCAATATTTTTGAGGAGGAATTTTTAAGAGCAATCAGCTCAAATGCAGGTATTGATGTTAAATTTGCAAAAATCAATCTTGTAACGAAGTATTCAAGCTTCAGACTGATTAATCAGCGAAGAATTGACATTCACACAGCCGTGAGAGCTAATATTACGGCTTTTTCGGCAAATAGCTGTCAGTGCCTTTCTGACTGTAAAAATGCTTTTGTAAAGCAGTATAACCCCAATAGACTGGTTGAAAAAGACTCAGGTATATGCAATGAGGAATTTGATGAAACCTTTACAATTTCCAACAATAATTCGCAGATAAGAAATATTTTTAATACATTTGCTAATTGTGTTGTTGAGGATAAAAAAATCATCAAGGATAAAATGCTTGTAAAGCTCAGGGTTGATGCATCTGTTCTTTATGAAAACGAGGAAGGTGCTGTTGAAAAATGTATTCACAGCTTTTCCGTCAGCAAAATTATTGATGTCAATGATTCCGGTGATGATGACAATGCTTTTGTAAAGGCAACGGTGTCAAGCATTTATGTTAAGGCAAAGGCAGATGTCAGCAACAGACTTTGTGATATTGAAATGGTGGGAAGAGTTACTTTCAATTACAGCCTTTTCACAACAATAAAGGATGAATTTGTCGTTGATACTTATATTCCAAATTATGATACAGACGTTATAACTGACAGTGTTAATTTAAAATCCAATCCGATTTATTTTTATGATGACAAAACTGCAGAGCTTAATTTTGATGTTGAAAAGGATATTATTGAAATTCTTGACCTCAAGCTTGATATTATTGACTGTAATATTGAAAATTCCAAAATGTCAATCAGTATAAAGCTTTCTTTCCTTTATTATGATGATTCCTCACAGCTTTGCTTCTTTGAAGGCAGCAGTGATTATGTTCTGGTTTTGAATGATAATGAAATGAGCGGTATCGGTTCTGTTAATCTATTTAGTTTTGATTATGTTATTAAAAATGCCAACACCATATCATTAAGGCTTAATTTTGAATACAGTGCATACCTGTTTAAGCAGGAAAATCTGAATTATATAACAGACATATCCTCGGCAACAGAAAAGGAAAATGCCGACCTGCCTCAACTTACTCTTTACTTTGCAAACAAAAATGAGGATGTTTGGGAGATTGCAAAAAAATTCTCCACAGATATGTCTTTAATTATGGATGAAAATGATTTGACATCACAGATTATTGACTGTCAAAGAGTTTTATTAGTTCCGGGAATGTGAGGTTAAATTATGAATAATAATATTTATAACGATATTTCAAAAAGAACGAACGGTGATATTTATATCGGCGTGGTTGGTCCCGTAAGGTCTGGCAAATCAACCTTTATTAAACGCTTTATGGATACGCTTGTTATTCCTAATATAGGCGATCCGTTTGTCAAAGAGCGTGCTATGGATGAATTGCCGCAGTCTGCTGCAGGACGAACGATAATGACAACTGAGCCCAAGTTCATACCTGAGGACGCTGTTGAGCTTACTATGGCGGATAACCTGAAAATGAAGGTCAGATTAATCGACTGCGTCGGTTACATTGTCCCAAGCTCTGTCGGATATATTGAAGAGGAACAGCCGAGAATGGTTTCAACCCCATGGTATGATGAGGAAATTCCATTCAATATGGCTGCTGAAATCGGTACAAAGAAAGTAATTACCGAGCATTCCACAATCGGTCTTGTTATTACAACCGACGGCTCTATCAGCTCTATTCCACGTGATGAATATGAGGAGGCAGAGGAAAGAGTAATTGATGAGCTTAAGGCTCTTGATAAGCCATTTGTTGTGCTGATGAACTGTGTTGAGCCGAGATCAAACAGCTCTATTGAGCTTTGCACATCACTTTCAAATAAATATGGTGTGCCTGTAATCCCTGTTAACTGTCTTGAGCTGACAGAGCAGGAGGTTAATGATATATTATCTGATATTCTTTATGAATTTCCCATTTCAAATGTGGGTATTTCTTTCCCAAGCTGGATTAATTCTCTTGAAAAGGATAATTATTTCAGAGCCTCAATATTTAAAAGTGTTAAGGAAAATATCAGTCTTTTAGGCAATATAAGAAGTGTTTCAGGCTTTGTTGATCAGATTAAAACGAATGAATATGTTGAGTCTATTTCGGTTAATGCACTGGATTTGTCAACAGGCTCTGTTAACATTAAACTGTATGTTGATAATAAATATTTTTATCAGATTCTCAGTGAAAGCTGTCATGTTGACATTAAGGATGAAAAGGATTTGCTCGGCAGCTTTGTTTCGCTTGTATCCATGCAAAGACAGTATGAACGCTTTGCAAAGGCACTGAATGATGTTGAGGAAAGCGGATACGGCATTGTTATGCCTGAGATGAATGAGCTTACGCTCGGAGAGCCTGAAATTATGAAGCAGGGCGGAAGATACGGCGTCAGACTGAAAGCAAATGCACCATCCATTCATATGATAAAGTGCAACACCTATACAGAGGTTGCACCGATTGTCGGCAGTGAAAGTCAGAGCCAGGAGCTTGTTATGTATCTGCTTAAGGAATTTGAAGAAAATCCTGCTGATATATGGAACACAAATCTGTTTGGCAAATCTCTCCACGAGCTTGTCAGCGAGGGACTTAATAATAAGCTGTATCGTATGCCGCTTGATGCACGTGATAAATTCCGTGAAACAATTGAGCGTGTCATCAATGAGGGCTGTAATGGACTTATATGCATAATTCTTTAACAAAAAATAAGGTCGCATTACTGATTTAATGCGACCTTATAAATTATTAGAATGATTATAACTATGTGCAGAAAGATTTCAAGCGGCAGACCAATCATAAATTTTTTGTGCTTGGTTTTATGGCGGGTTTTAAGCATTGTAAGATATTCGCCAAAAGCACCGCCGAACAGCCCCAAAAGCATAAGTGTTTTTTCAGAAATACGTCTGTGACCTTTGATTGCTTTTTTCTTATCAGCCATTGCTGCGGCACTTGCCGCTATATTTATGATTACAAAACAGACAAGTATTGCTGTGATTATTTGCGAACCTGTCATACGCGCGGTTTAAATTCCTTTAAATCCTTAAAATCCCAGGTATCAATAGCATCCTGTCTGCCCTTTGTAAATTCGTTGCCTGTTACTTCATCCACAGTATAAACAGATGTGCAGTTGGGGCAGATAAGAAAATATACTGTTTTTAAATCCAAAAATTTCTCAGCATCAAGTCTGCGCTCAAAATTTGAAAACACACCGAACTGAACCTCTTTCTCGCAGTGCGGGCATTTCAGCTTAACAGTTTCGCCCTTGCTTTTTATTCTGATTGAATTTCCAAGTCTGTATTCCATATTTTACATAGCCTTTCAGTATGCAGATTAACAATATAAATGATTCAATAATATTTTACTATAAATTTAGGATGTGTTCAAGTGTATAAAAAAATAATTTTGTCTTTTTTACTGATTTTTTGTTTGGTGGGCTGTACTGCAGCACAGCCGTCAAAAGAAGAAGCAAAGAAAACAATTGAACAGCCATACATAAAAGCTGTCTGGCTTTCGTATTATGAGCTTTCTTCATTTACAGAGGATAATGATGAGGCACACTTTAAAAAATCAATTTCAAAGGCATTCAAGACGCTGTCATCAAAAGGCTTTAACCGTGTTACCGTTCAGGTGCGCTCCTTTGCCGATGCATTTTATAAGTCCGACTATTTTCCTGTAAGCAGCTACTGCTTCGGTCAGCAGGGGAGCGAGCTGCTTTATGACCCACTATCCATAATGGTTGAAGCGGCACATAAATATAATATGTCGATTGAAGCCTGGATTAATCCGTACAGAGTCAGCAGCAAAAAGGATTTCAGCGATTTGTCACAGGACAATATAGCCCTGACAATGAAGGATAGTGAGGATTTGATTGTGTGTGACACGGGACTCTATTTCAACCCTGCCTGCGACAAGGTTACGGAATTAATTGTAAATGGTGTTAAGGAAATAGCAAGTAATTATGCTGTTGACTCAATATGCTTTGATGATTATTTCTATCCTTCAACCGATAAATCTATTGATAAAAAATATTATGAGGCTTATAAAAAATCAGGCGGTGATTTGAGCCTTGATGATTACAGACGAGATAATGTTTCAAAAATGGTTTCCTCTGTGTATAAAGCTATTAAGGATATTAACAGTACCATTACCTTTGGTATAAGCCCCGCATCAAATGTTGAGTCAAATTACAATACGCTTTATGCAGATGTTCAGAAATGGGCGACGGAAAAGGGGTATGTTGACTATCTTTGTCCGCAGATATATTATGGTTTTCAAAATGAAAATCAGCCATTTATGTCCACCACAAAGGAATGGATACAAATGACTGAATGTACACTTTATGTTGCACTGCCTATGTATAAGGCAGGAAAGGAGGACGAATTTGCAGGGGAGAGGGGCAAAAAAGAATTTGAAGAAAATAACAATATTGTCGGAAGGCAGGTTACATATCTTTCAAAGCTTGATAAAGTGAAAGGCTTTTATATTTTTTCATACAGCTCATTAAAGGATAATGATGAAACTGAAAATCTTTATTCGGCAATGCAGTAGTCACTGCAAAAATCGATTATCTTAACATCTATTGCCTTTCCTACAAGGTTTTCGTCTGATTTAATCTGCACGGGAATATAGCTTTTTGTATAGCCCTGATAGGTGTTCTCATCAAGCTTGCTTTCAAATAAAACTTCTTTTGTTTTGCCGATGAGATTTTTCAAGTAGCTTTGTCTTATTTTCTCTGTTTCTTTAATCATAACAGCGGCACGGCGTTCCTTTTCAGCTTTAGGAACGCTGTCGCCTTTTCTTGATGCGGCAGTTCCGATTCTTTCACTGTAAGGGAAGGTGTGCACTTTTTCAAAGGCAATTGATTTTACAAATGACAGGCTGTCATCAAAATCTTCCTGACTTTCCTCGTTAAAGCCAACCATAATATCTGTTGTAATACTGGCATCATCAAATGTTTTTCTCAGCTTGTTACACAGCGCTTTGTATTCCTCGGCAGTATAATGTCTGTTCATATTCTTTAAAGTTCTGTTGCATCCGCTTTGCAGTGACAGATGGAACTGAGGACAAAACTTATCTATCTCAGCAAGTCTTTCAATTATATCATCTGTTATGTGATCAGGCTCGAGAGAACCTAAACGAACACGCAAAATGTTTTCATTATCAGCACAGATTTTCACTGCATCTACAATATCAAAATTCTCATTTTTGCCATATGCTGAAAGATTAATTCCAACAAGAACAATCTCTTTAATTCCCGAATTTGCCAAAGATTCGATTTCAGCCTTAAGACTCTCAGGTTTTTTAGAGCGTACTCTGCCTCTGGATTTCGGAATAATGCAGTATGAGCAAAATCTGTCACAACCATCCTCAATTTTAACAAAGGCTCTGATTCTGTCACTGAAGCTGTTAATGGAGCATTCCCAGAAATCGTCGCCTGTTTTGTGCTGCTCAATATTCAATATTCTGTTTTGTGTTGCATTATATTCATTAATGAGCTTAAGAATATCTCCGTCATTCTTGTTTGAAAAAACAATATCTGCTTCAATAAGCTTTTGAGCATCCTCAGGGAAAGCCTGCGGCATACAGCCAGTCAGTATCACCACGGAATCAGGATGCTTTCTTTTGAATTTTCTTACATTCTGTCTTGTCTTTTGGTCTGCAGTTGCCGTAACCGTGCAGGAGTTGATTATGTAATAGTCCGCATCCTCTGAAGGTGAAACAATATCAAATCCTGCATTTTTCAGCAGCTCGCTCATATATTCTGTTTCGTATTGGTTGACCTTGCATCCCAAAGTATAAAATGCCGCTTTCATAATCATCCTCCAAATCTTTTATGTGATTATAACAAAGTTTTGTTATTAATACAAGGTTTTGGTAATAGTATTTAATGGTGATTATTATGAAAAAATGTATTATATTTTTTATGTCCCTGCTGATATTTGTGTCAATGCCTGTAAAAATAATGGCAGAGGATAAGGAAGTTAAAGTGAAATCGAGTATATTAATGTGTATGAACACAGGCGATGTTATAAGTGAAGAGAATGCTTATGAGCATTTATCTCCTGCCTCTGTTACCAAAATTGTCAGTATGCTGATTATACTTGAAGCAATTGACAGCGGAAAAATCGGACTTGATGATATGGTTGCAGCCAGCGAAAATGCTGTGTCAAAGGGCGGCTCGCAAATTTGGCTTGAAGTAGGCGAGCAGATGAGTGTTAACGATTTGCTCAAGGCAGTGATTATTGCATCTGCCAATGATGCCTGCACACTGCTTGGCGAATATATCGCAGGCAGTGATTCTGCCTTTGTTGATATGATGAACAACAGAGTGAAGGAGTTGGGCTTAAAGGACAGTCACTTTGAAAACTGTACGGGTCTTGATGATGAAATTACAAATCACTATTCCTGTGCTTATGATCTTGCAGTAATTGCATCTGAGGTAATGAAGCATGATATTGTTAAGCAATACTCTACAGTTTGGCTTGACAGCCTGAGAAACGGCAAAACGGAACTGAACAACACGAATAAGCTGGTCAACAAATACAACGGCATCACAGGACTTAAAACAGGCACAACATCAAAAGCAGGCTTCTGTCTTTGTGCCACTGCTTCACGTGACGGGCTCAATCTTGTATCGGTAGTCCTCGGTGCAGATACAAGTGATGACAGGTTTCAGAAATCTGTAAATCTTCTTGATTACGGCTTTGCGAATTATAAGGTGCAGAAATTTGAAATTGACGAAAGCAAGCTGACAAATGTTAAAGTCAAAAACGGTGTTGTTAAAGAACTTAAACCGACAGCAGGGGACTGCGGTGAAATTATGCTCCCAAAAGCATCCGCTGAATTTGATTATGAATATAAAATTTCCGCTGAGGTCAAAGCACCTCTGAAAAAAGGTGATGAGCTTGGTACAATTGTTGTAAGCAGTGACGGCAAAGAAATATCAACAATAAAGCTTACTGCCGATAAAGATATTGAAAAAATCACTTTCAAATACATATTTATACACATATTAAAGAATATTTAAAAATGTGTTGAATATTTCATAAAAATGGTGTAATATATTTATTCAAACAATATTTGACAATATGTTATACAAATTTGAGGTGGTACCATGTCTATGAAATTTATTTCCAATCACGCAGAGGGTGTAGTTTCTGCTGCTGACATCAAGGCACTTGAGCCTAAGGCAGTTGAAGCTATGAATACACTGCACAGTAAAACCGGCGAGGGCAATGATTTCCTCGGCTGGCTTACCCTTCCTACTGATTATGATAAGGAAGAGTTTGAGAGAATTAAAAATGCTGCTGAATACATTAAGGATAATGCGGACGTTCTTATTGTAATCGGTATCGGCGGCTCATATCTCGGTGCAAGGGCAGTTATTGAATGTCTTAAGTCACCAAATTATAATGTAATCAAAAAAGATACTCCCGATATTTATTTTATCGGTAACTCAATCAGTCCTTCCATGCTTACAGAGCTTGTTTCAATCTGTGAAGGCAAGGATATTTGTGTTAATGTTATCAGCAAGAGCGGCACTACAACAGAGCCTGCAATTGCTTTTCGTGTCTTCCGTGACTTGGTTTATAACAAGTATTCTGCTGAAGAGGCAGCAAAAAGAATTTTTGCAACTACAGATAAAGAAAAAGGCACATTAAAGAAGCTTGCTGATGATGAAGGCTATGAAACATTTGTAGTTCCTGATGATGTTGGCGGAAGATTTTCTGTTTTAACTGCAGTTGGTCTTCTTCCTATCGCTGTTGCAGGCATTGATATTGATAAGCTTATGGCTGGTGCAAAGGATGCGCAGGACAGCTTAAACGCTTTAACAGTTGAGGAAAATCCTGTTCTTAAATATGCGGCAGTAAGAAATGCGTTCTATAATAAGGGCACAAAGCTTGAATGCTTTGTTTCCTATGAGCCTTGTATGGCTATGTTCAATGAATGGCTTAAGCAGTTATTTGCTGAAAGTGAAGGTAAGAACGGCAAGGGTCTTTATCCTGTTTCCTGCATTTTCTCAACTGATTTGCATTCAGTAGGTCAGTACATTCAGGAAAGCGGCAGCAGCCTGATGTTTGAAACGGTTATCAAATTCAACAATCCGCACGATGATTTCTTAATCACCGAGCAGGACGGCAATATTGACGGTTTGAATTTCCTTGCAGGTCGTTCCATGAGCTATGTGAATGAGAAAGCACGTCAGGGCACATTGCTTGCACATACTGACGGCGGCGTTGGCAATCTTGTAATTGAATGTGATTCAATTACTGAAAATGAGATTGGTTATTTAATTTATTTCTTTGAAAAGGTATGTGCTGTTTCAGGTTATATTCTCGGTGTAAATCCTTTTAATCAGCCGGGTGTTGAAAGCTATAAAAAGAATATGTTTGCACTTTTAGGCAAGCCGGGTTATGAAAAGGAAAAAGAAAGTCTTGAAAAAAGGCTTGGCATATGTTAATATGTAACTGTAAATAAAATACCTGGGAGGAATTCTAATATGATTAAACTTATCATAGGTAATAAAGGTACAGGAAAAACAAAAAAATTGATTGATCAGGTTAATGCTTGTGTTGAAAGCTCAGACGGCAATGTTGTTTGCGTTGAGAAGGAACCTAAGCTGACATATGATGTTTCATCCAAGGCTCGCCTGCTTGAAACAGATACATATTTAATCAATGGTCACAAGGCTTTTTACGGCTTTCTTGCCGGTATCTGTGCCGGTAACTATGATGTTACTGATATTCTTGTTGATGCCACATTTAAAATCGTTGGCAGAGAATATGAAAAATTATCTCAGTTTTTTGAAATGCTTTCCGAGCTTTCAGAGGCAACAGATGTTAACTTCTATTTCACAATCAGCTGTGATAAAGAGGATTTACCTGTTGAGGTATTTGATTACTGTGAAGAAATGTAATTGTTTTTAGGAGAACAGACAAATGATTATTGTAACAACTGAAACGATTAACGGCAAAAACTTTAACCATTTAGGTATGGTTTGCGGTAATGTAGTTACTTCAAAAAACTTTGTTAAGGATTTTGGCGCAGGCTTAAAGTCAATTGTCGGCGGTGAGCTTGGTTCATATACCAAAATGCTTTCCGAAGCCCGTGACATTGCAACACAGCGTATGATTCAGGCTGCTGAATCAATCGGTGCAGACGCAATCGTTAATGTAAGATATTCAAGCTCCGCAATTATGCAGGGCTCTGCTGAGATTGTTGCAACAGGCACAGCCGTTAAGTTTATTGATTAATAGTTGCTTTTAAAAGCCTTCATTGTGAAGGCTTTTATTTTTTTAGCTTTACAGTTTATTTATATTTTCTTAGCATATATTTTAACTCTATTCATTTTCAGTTCTAATCTAATATATATTATATAACAAAAAGATAACGAAAGAAACGTCAGACCCGAGAATTTCCCGCCTGATAAGGGGGATAAAAACGGAATGAAGGAGCCTCCTGAATAAAACAGTGCAACAGATTCAAAATAATTTATTTAAAATTAACTATTGACAAAGTGCACCCTTATATATATAATACTAAGGTACACGCAAAAGTGTCTTGTGCGAGGTGATTTCGTGAAAATTAACCTTATCAATCTGCTGAATGGTGAGCAGGACAGCCTTTCGGTTGACTATCAGCTTGACCTCAGTGATTTTATCTATGGTACATATAATCCTGTTAAGGAACCTGTTTCTGTTAAAGGCAGGCTTTATTCCAAAGCTGATGTGCTTTATATTGATATGGATATAAAGTTTGCATTTTATGGTGTCTGTGACAGGTGTGCTGAAGAGATAAAAAAGGATTTTTCAATTGCACTTAATAAAATTATTGTTGAAGAGTTGCAGAATATTGACAATGATGACGATTATATTGTAGTTGAAAATCAGTTGCTTGATTTGGATGAGCTTGTTAATGAGGAGATTTCATTAAGCCTTCCGTCAAAGATGCTTTGCGATGATGAATGCAAAGGGCTTTGCCCGAAATGCGGAACGAATTTGAATGTCAAAAAATGTGATTGTAAGAGTGATGTTGACCCGAGAATGGCTGCTCTTTTGCAATTGCTTGATAATGAATAAATGCTTTTATTACTATAAAGGAGGCTATTAAAATGGCAGTACCAGCAAGAAAAACATCAAAGGCAAGAAAGAATAAGAGAAGATCAAGTGTTTGGAAGATGGACGCTCCTACACTCGTAAAGTGCCCTAACTGCGGTGGCTATGCTGTATCTCACAAGGTTTGCGGCAACTGTGGCTATTATGGCGGCAGAGAGATTATCGCTAAAGAAGAGGCATAATTTACTTGTAACTTTTCGTGTGAAATTGGGGCGAGCTATGTCGTGGGAGTATAACTTTCCTTTTCGCCCGGCTCACGATTAAAAATCCCAGTGCATACTTGTGTATTCACTGGGATTTATTAATATCAGCTAAAGGCTTTTAGCATACATATTATGAGGTGTATTATGGCAAAACCCGTTGTTGCAGTAGTTGGCAGACCTAATGTGGGCAAGTCGACTCTTTTTAACAAGTTAATAGGCACAAGGCTTTCAATCGTTGACGATACACCAGGTGTAACCCGTGACAGAATTTACGGTGACTGTGAGTGGCTCACGCATAAATTTCTGCTTGTGGATACAGGCGGCATTGAGCCTGACAGCAGTGACATTATTTTAAGTCAGATGCGCACGCAGGCTGAAATTGCTATTGAAACTGCTGACGTAATCATTTTTGTAACAAATGTCCGTGACGGCGTTGTAGCCAGTGATTATGAGGTTGCGGCAATGCTTCAGAAGAGTGGCAAACCGATTGTTCTGTGTGTTAACAAGTGTGACAGTATCGGTGATCCTGATCCTGATTTTTATGAATTTTACAACCTCGGACTTGGTGACCCTTTTGCAGTTTCTGCTGCTCATGGTCACGGAACAGGTGATATGCTTGACGAGGTCTGCAAGTATTTTCCTGAGTCGACCGATGAAGAGGAAGATGATGAAATTATAAATGTAGCCGTTATCGGCAAGCCGAATGTGGGTAAATCATCACTTGTTAATAAAATCAGCGGTGAAAATCGTGCAATTGTTTCTGATATTGCGGGAACTACCCGTGATACGACAGACACCTTTATTGAAAATCAGTACGGTAAGTTTAATTTTATTGATACAGCCGGTTTAAGACGCAAGAGCAAGGTAAATGATGCCATTGAAAAATACAGTATCATCAGAGCAAGAATGGCTGTTGAAAGAGCGAATGTCTGTGTTATTATGATTGATGCCGTTGAGGGCTTTACCGAACAGGATTCAAAGGTTGCAGGCATTGCGCTTGAACAGGGTAAGGCTTGTATAATTGCAGTTAATAAGTGGGATGCTGTTGAAAAAGACGGCAATACAATGAACGAATACAGAAAAAAGCTTATGAACGATTTTTCATTTATGAGCTTTGCACCGATTATGTTTATTTCTGCTCAAACAGGTCAGAGGATTGATAAGCTTTTTGAAATGATTTCTTTTGTTCATTCGCAAAATTCAATGCGTATTTCGACAGGCAGGCTTAATGAGGTGCTTTCTGCAGCAACTGCAAGAGTTCAGCCGCCTACCGATAAAGGCAAAAGACTTAAAATCTATTATATGACGCAGGCGTCAACAAGACCTCCTGTTTTTGTATTCTTTGTGAATAATGCTGAGCTTTTCCATTTCTCTTATCAGAGGTATCTGGAAAATCAGATTCGTGAGGTTTTCGGTCTTGACGGAACTCCTGTTCGCTTTATTATAAGGGAAAGGGGAGATAAGAAAAAATAATGATTTACCTTTCCTATATTGGCATTGCGCTTTTTTCATATTTGCTTGGCAGTCTTAATTTTGGTGTTATCCTTTCAAATAAGCTTAAAAAGGATGATATAAGAAATTACGGCAGCGGCAATGCAGGCACAACAAATATGCTGCGTAAATACGGCAAAGGCTATGCATTTTTAACTATAATGGGTGATATGCTCAAGGTTGTTGCTGCAATAGTTATTGCATTGAAAATAATAGAATATACACCTGCAACGCTTAATGAACTTGGTATTAATGTCAATTTCGACCGGAATATGTTTATAAAATCCTTTGCCGGCTTTTTTTGTGTGCTTGGTCATATCTTTCCCTGCTTCTTTAAATTTAAGGGCGGAAAGGGTGTTGCAACGGCAGGCGGTATGGTGTTTGTTGTTGATTGGCGTATAGCATTAATTTTGCTTGCGGTATTTATTGTAGTTGTTGCAGTTTCAAAATATGTTTCACTGGGCAGCATCATAATGGCAGTGCTTTATCCTGTGCTGATGTTTGCTTTTCACAGAAGCATAGCATTAACCATAATTGCAGCAGTCTTTACTTTGATAGTTGTTACTGCACACAGAAGCAATATCAAAAAGCTCATTAATCACACGGAGAGCAAAATAACCGATAAAAAGAGAAAAAAGTAGTATTAAAGCCGGAGAAACAAAAACTCCGGCTGTTATTAATATAAAAAATAAGCACCGATTAACTCGGTGCTGTTTTTATGCGAAAATATTATGCTCTTTCAACCTTACCTGAACGAAGGCATCTTGTGCATACATTAACTCTTTTAGGAGAGCCGTTAACAATAGCCTTTACTTTTTTAATGTTTGGTTTCCAGGTTCTGTTTGATCTTCTATGTGAGTGAGAAACCTTAATACCGAATGATACATCTTTTCCGCAATATTCACACTTTGCCATTTGCGAACACCTCCTT
>DKYL01000045.1:0-141 GCA_002493325.1 Ruminococcaceae bacterium UBA7101 | reverse complement strand
CCATTTGCGAACACCTCCTTAAATCTTTAGAACAAGTGGTATATTACCACAAGTAAACAAAAAAAGCAAGCATTTTTTATTCTTTTTTTCAAAAAGTCCTAATTTTAGTATAATTTAGTTTATTAACTTGATTTTAAGTAC
>DKYL01000076.1 GCA_002493325.1 Ruminococcaceae bacterium UBA7101 | reverse complement strand
TTTTTTATCGATATAATAAAAAATGCCCAAAAATATTGGGCATTTAAGTTAATGTTTTTATAATTAAGTTACCGATAGATAATAAATGTAATTAATATATTATCCTGCCTTTTTTGTGGTGGTGCTTGAGGAAGTCTTTGCCTTGCTGTATTTGCTGTATGTCGTGTAATTGATTTCACCGTTAACACTTCTTGTCAGCACATACTGCTCACCTTTTTTGTCAATATTGACCTTGACATCACCCACAGACACCTTGTCCTGCGAATAGACAGTGCAGGTAAGCACACCCTTTTCAGCAGTAACCTTTAAGCGTAAATCACTGCCGCTGTTGTTTTTAAACTGAAAATCCTGTGAATTCCACTGCACGGTTGCATCACCGCCCAGGGGAACATAGCTGATTTCAAGGGAATGGCAGGCTCTGATTTTTATTTCAAGATTTGCTCTGAGCACCGCCTGAAAAACAGTTGAGCTGACCTGACAGATACCGCCGCCGAGTCCGTCAACAAATTCATCACCCTGAACAACCTTTGCTTCCTGATAGCCTGCAAGAACTGTTCTTTTACCTACAACCTGATTGAAGGAAAAGACGGCATCCTTCGGAATAACAAGATTGTTAAGCCTTGAAACAGCGTTGTTGATATTTGTTGTTCTTGTAGCGTTTGAGCTGTCATATTTTGTCTGATATGTTGCCAGCTTATTTGTATAGCCGTCACCATTATCCGTTTCAAGCGCAGGATAGACCTTGTTGGTTGCAGCCTCCTTGAAGGTTGTGCTTAAATCCTCTGTTGTTCTTGTGGTAGTGGTGGTTGTTGTTTCGGTAGTTGATGTGGTTTTGTCAACATCAGCACTCTCCTTGCAGCCTGAAAACAATAAGCAGACTGTTATCACTGTCAATAATATTGATATGATTTTTTTCAATTTATTCTCCTGTATTTTACATCCGATAGTAATTATTCTTTATAAGGCTTTTTAGCATCAACCCAGCCTTCTTTGTTGACCTGCTTTGCACGGGCAATTGACAAAGCCTTTTCAGGAATATCATCTGTAATGGTTGAACCTGCTGCAATATAAGCTTTATCGCCAACCTCAACAGGCGCAATAAGATTTGTGTTGCAGCCTATGAATGCCCCGTCACCGATTTTGCAGCGTGACTTATTCTTTCCGTCATAATTGCAGGTAACGGTTCCGCAGCCGAAATTAACGCCGCTGCCCACATCACTGTCACCGATATAGGTTAAATGAGCACTCTTTGAGCCTTCACCCACAACTGAATTTTTAACCTCAACAAAATTGCCGATGTGAACACCTTGTTTCAATTCTGAATTTGCTCTCACCTTAACAAAAGGACCTGCATCCACATCATTTTCAACAGTACTGTCAAGGATTTTGCAATTGTCAAGAACAACATTGTCACCGATTTGGGAATTATCAATATAGGTATTCGGACCGATAACACAGCTGTCACCGATAACCGTATTGCCGATAATAATTGTGTTTGGCAGAATAACGGTTGAGTTGCCGATTTTAACATCCTTGCCAATCATAACACCATCAGTACACGGAATATCAACACCGTCAACCATCAGCTTATTGTTGATAGTCTTTCTCATAATGGTATTCAGTTCGTTAAGCTGAACACGGTCATTTGCACCCAGAATAACCTCATTGTTTTCAACAACATAAGCACCCGCATTTTTGCCTGCACTGATGAGAATTTCAAGACTGTCAGTAAGATAATATTCATTCTGAACATTGTTGTTTGTAATTCTGGAAAGTGCGTACTGCAAATCGCCGCCGTTAAACCAGTAGCAGCCTGCATTTGATTCATTAATCAGCTTTTCCTCAGGCGTAGCATCCTTGTGCTCAACAATTCTGAGAAGTGTTCCGTTTTCGTCACGCTTGATATGACCGATACCGTTAAGGTCATCAACAATTGCACTGATTAATGTAATGGAATTGCTGTTTTCCTTATGATAATCATAAGCCTTATTAATTGTTTCGGCATCCATAAGGGGACCGTCACCATTTAAAATGAGTATTTCATCCTCGGTATGAGCAGCAATAAATTCACCTGCCTGCATAACTGCATGACCTGTGCCCAGCTGCGACTCCTGCAAAGCCGTTTTGATATTACCATCAACGGAAGCGAGGTAATTCTCAACCTCATTATGCTTGTAGCCTGTAATAACACAGATATCCTCAGCCCCTGCTTCTTTAACAGCATCAACAACATAGCTGATCATAGGCTTAAATAAAACATTACACATAACCTTGGGGCAGTCTGCCTTCATTCTGGTTCCCTTACCGCCTGCAAGTATGATCGCACATTTCATAGTGTAACCTCCGAATTTATATTTTCCTAAATTAATTATGCAACAAAATTATAAATTTTTCAAGTTAAATAATACTAAATATAAAAAATTATAAAAAAAGTTTGTAATTTCCTTCTTATTATGGTATAATTCTACTGCACTGTACTATGCCTTAATGCAAATATGCGTTTGTATTCGGCATTAGGTACAAATAATTAATTTGTAAATTTTTTATTAGGAGGTATTTCTCAAATGGCAAAAAAGTATTGTTACCTTTTTTCAGAGGGTAATGCTGACATGAGAGAACTTCTCGGCGGTAAGGGTGCAAACCTTGCTGAGATGACAAACATCGGTCTGCCTGTTCCACAGGGTTTCACAATCTCTACTGAAGCTTGTACTCAGTATTATGAAGACGGTCGTGAAATCAACGACGGCATTATGGCTGAAATCAACGAGTACATTGTTAAAATGGAAGAGATTACCGGCAAAAAATTCGGTGATAAGGAAAATCCTCTTCTTGTATCTGTTCGTTCAGGTGCCAGAGCTTCAATGCCGGGTATGATGGACACAATCCTTAACCTTGGTTTAAACGAAGATGTTGTTAACGCAATTGCCGAAAAATCAGGCAATCCAAGATGGGCTTGGGACTGCTACAGAAGATTCATCCAGATGTATTCCGATGTAGTTATG
>DKYL01000026.1:7102-11289 GCA_002493325.1 Ruminococcaceae bacterium UBA7101 | reverse complement strand
AGCCATTTTAATAGTTTCATAGATATATTCCTCCTAACCACCAGTATTATAACACAATATGCGTGCGCACGCAACCACCTTTTAACATTATATCTGCCGCTTTGTCCTCCTAAACACAAATCAATTCTACATCTATAATCTCTACTGCTCTGCTACGAATATTATTCATTTTCCCGACCCATTCAAGCTGATTTTCTGCCTTTAGCTGTTCTGTCACGCCCTCACATTCTGCCATCTGTTTTACCAGCCGAGAAAACATTTCCTCTGCCTGTCGATCAATATCAGCAAGGTAACTGTTCAGTTTTCCGCTTGTCAACAAATTAGAATAAAACAGCCGTTTATGCTCTTTCAAGTAGCGTTTATGCCGCTGTCCCCATATGCCGATAGATTGTGTTTCTGTTTCGGGCAGTTTCAAATCGGGGAGAAAATAATCTCCAACCCGTATATAAGTGCCGCCCATTTCTTCAAAAATCGTCTTTGTCATTGTGTATTCCTACCTTTCATTTTGATTATCTCTAAAGCGTTTATCACGCTGTTTAGACTGTTTGGCTTGCTCTAAAAGTCCATCAATTTGCTTGCTGCCGAATACCTTACGGAGTAGTTTATAATCCCTGTTTTGCTCCTTCAGTTCAGCATTTTCAGCGTTAAGACTGCTGTTTTTTCTGCTCAACACTTGGTTTTCACGATACAGACTTGCGTTTGTTGCGTTCAGCCTGTGATAACTGTCCCACGCTTCAAAACATCGGGCAAATACGGTTTTAATAAGCGATTTTAACCTCTTGATAAGCGGCTCGGCGAACTTTGTTTTATAGGTTTTGGCTGTCATTAACCCCGATGGTTCGGGTAGATTATATTCAGGTGCAGTATCTAAGCTATCGCTTATTGCCTGCAATCGCTCAATACCGTCATCAAAATTCTGCACTCGGTCTGAAAGAGATTTCACCACATCGGTTTTCTCGGCAATCTGACTGTCAAGAGCCGATATTTCTTTTTCCCGTTCCTGCTTTTTGTAATCAAGAACGGACAAATGCTTATCGTGTGTGCCTTTCTGCTCCCACTCAATTCCGTACCGTTCCATAACGGCGGCAAGCTGTTCTTTTTCAGAAAGTACCCATTGCGACCATTCCGTATCGCCACGAGTACCGCCCTTAAATCCCTGCGCCACAAGAGCCTGTTTTAGCGACACTCTTGTATCTAAACCTCGCTTGCTACCTGTTGTAAACGGTACAAAGTCAATGTGAATATGCGGTGTTGCTTCATCCATATGCAGATGAACAGAGAACACATATAAGTTTGGATTTCTCTCTCGAAAACCCTTGTAATACTCATCCAAAATCTGCTTTGCAAGCTGTCCGTTTTCGCTTTCTGCACTCATATTATCTTTATCGCCAATCTGTAAAATCAGTTCGTGAAACGGCTTTTCCTGTTTGCCTGTACGGATTTTGTCATAATAGTTTTCTATCTTTCGGTCTGCCCTTGTCTGCTTATCATTGTATCGTTTCAGAGCTTCATCAAATAGTTTGTGATATACTTTTTCGATGTTCTCATTGCAATAATCTATATTCAAGTGGGTGCGCTCTGGAGCAACATTCTCTGCTGTAAACTTTCGGCTGTTGTGATTGATCGAGCCCTTTCCGACCATTGCACTAATTGTTCTTTGCATTTTATCACGCCCTTTCTTTTCGGTTAGTGGTTCTGTTACTCTTGCCAAGAGTAACGCAAAAGCACTTTTGTCAGCTTCGCCAACAAAAATGCAACCTGCAAGCAGGTTTTGCGCTCTCCGAGAGGTAAGGGCTGTCCTTTGAAAAGGACACCCTTACAACCCCGTCTAAACTTTTGTGACGGTGTGTGACGATGGTGACGGTATTTTTGATACCGCACCCGCCCCTAAAATCATCGTCACACCGTCACATATCGTCACGCCTGCTCCAATCGGGATAGCTTTACTTTTCGCTCACTTCGACTGCGGCTGTTCTCATAGAAAATCTTATACTCATTTAGCAAACGCCCCGCATTGATATTCAGCTTTCGTGTGAGAGCGTTAGGCTGAATATCAAGCTGAAGAATAGAGCAAAGCTCCGTAGGCGTCCCCGTCCATTCATTACTGCCCGAAGAAAGCAATTGCGCTATCTTTTCAAGCAAAGGTTCGGGCGGTTCTTTCCAAAGCTCCGTTTCTGTCCGTTCCAGCTCCCACAGCAAAGTTTCGGTATTGCGATTGAGGTACAGCTTTTGGTCTTGCTGATCTCTGCCCGATACTTCAAGCGTGGCGGCGTTGCTTGTGCGTTTCTCTTTTTGCAGAAGAAACGCCCCATCCGCCGCACCGAGCAAGCCTGTCGTTCCCGAAATCATATTAAATTTATCATCCGCTGTTTGCTTCCTCGTGTGATGAACAAGCAGAATACAAATGCCGTACTTATCGGCAAACTGTTTCAGCCGTGTGATGATTTCATAATCGTTTGCGTAGCTGTAATTATCCCCGCCGACTTCTCTGACCTTTTGGAGCGTGTCAATGATAATCAGGCTTGTATCGGTGTGTTCCTGCATAAACCGCTGTAACTGAGCGTCCAATCCATTACCGAGACTGTCGGCTGAAACAGAGAAGAAAAGATTGTCTGTGCTGTCTGTTCCGAACATTCGGTATAGCCGTTCCTGCAAGCGTCGGTAATCATCTTCAAGAGCAAGATACAGCACCGTTCCTTTTCGGACGGTATAATCCCATAGCGGTGTGCCTGTGCTGATATGATAGGCAAGCTGCGCCATCAGGTAACTTTTGCCGAGCTTCGGCGCACCGACAAAGAGATAAGTGCCAGTATAGAGCAAGCCGTCAATCAGCGGCGGCTTGCTTGGATATACGGTGTCGTAAAGCTCTGTCATAGAAATTGTTTCAAAGTCGTTGATTTTTCCTGCTTTTTCGGATATACTATTGTCAGTACATTTTGAAATTGGCTGCTCCGTATCTGTTGCCGCAGATACATCAAGGGCAGTCATTTCTTTTTTATTCTCCATTCCCATCTTCTCCTTTCAGCCCGCCGAGAATAACGGCAATCAATTCGATTGTGTCAAGCAATTCATCATCAATACCGTTTCCTGCTTCAATCCTCTGTAATTCCGCAAGGACGGCAGCAAGCTCATTACGGAGTGCCTTATACACTCTCGGATTGCCCTGCACAACCACATCTTGGCATAAGAGCCGTCTTGTGATATAGTCCTGCTTGGTAAGCCCCGAAAGTCGTACTGCCCTGTCTATCTGCTCGCTTTCTTCGGGCGATACCCGAAACCCTACCGTGATATTTCTCCAACGGTTTTTGTTGTCCCTGTTTTTCGCTGACATATTAAAAATCTCCTTTCCCTAAATCGTCTAATCGCTCTGCCATTTCCGTCTGTTTGGACGGGAACAGGTGGGCGTACTGATAAGTGATTTCAATACTTTCATGTCCTACACGGTCTGCAATCGCCACCGCCGAAAATCCCATATCAATCAGTAAACTGATATGGCTGTGTCTCAAGTCGTGAATGCGGATACGCTTCACGCCTGCGGCTTTCGCCCCTCTGTCCATCTCGTGATGAAGATAGCTTTTTGTTACCGTGAAAATGCGGTCTTTCTTTTTCAGACCGTAAAGCATACCGATATATTCCTGCATTTCCTCACAGAGAAACTGCGGCATTTTGATTATTCGGTTGCTCTTTTTTGTTTTCGGTGTAGTAATCACATCTTCTCCGTGTAAACGCTGATAGGATTTACTAATCGTTACCGTTCCCTTGTCAAAATCAAAATCGGAGGCGGTCAAGGCTAATAATTCGCCTTCACGGATACCGCACCAATACAGCATTTCAAAGGCGTAAAAGGAAACTGGCTTATCCATCATCTCATCGGCAAATTTCTTATATTCTTCTCTCGTCCAGAACAGCATTTCCTTGTGTTCCTCGCTTCCCATATTTCCCACCTTTGCCGCAGGATTTGACCGCAATTCATAATAGCGTACAGCGTGATTGAATATGGCTGACAACTGATTGTGCAGCGTTTTCAGATAGGTTTGTGAATACGGTTTTTTCTTCTCGTCACGGTAAGCAAGCATTTCATTCTGCCAAGTGATAATCTCTTTTGTGGAAATCTCGCTGATTTTCAGTTTGCCAAAGTAGGGCAGTATCTTCGTGCGAATGATATGCTCCTTTGTCAGCCAAGTATT
>DKYL01000026.1:0-6831 GCA_002493325.1 Ruminococcaceae bacterium UBA7101 | reverse complement strand
ATGCTCCTTTGTCAGCCAAGTATTTTCCTTCAGACGGTTTTTCACATCGTTAATATACAGTTCCGTAAAGGCTTCAAAACTCATATCAAGGTCAGACGAGTTTTGTAACTGAAACATTCGCTCCCATTCCTGCGCTTCTTTCTTTGTGGCGAAACCCCGCTTGCATTTCTGCTTGCGTTCGCCTTTCCAGTTCACATATCTCGCCATTACATACCAAGTGCCGTTGTCCTCATTTTTGAATACTGGCATTATTTACTCTCCTTTCCTGCTCCGTAGAGCCTTTCATAAAAATACTGGCGGTTTACACGCCCTGCAATCGTAATAAATCCCTGTGCTTTCAGTTCCTCGTTCAGCTTTCTGATGAGCTTATAGGCATAGGGCTTTGATACGCTTAGTTCCTGTGCCACATCATCGGCACGAATGAATTTGTTTTCCATATCATCAGTCCTTTCATTAAATTTTCAAGTTGCCGTTTTACCCGAATGTCGTTTTTCTGTGCCTGCCCCATTTCAGCGGCGTTGCTTCGCTCGTTTCCTTTTCGGAAAGTCCTTGCAAAGACATATCCCATTCAGACGGTCATTCAGTTGCATTTATTAAGCGCATTTGCTTAATGCCCTTTAATTATACTAAGCATATTTGCTTTTGTCAAGTGGCTTTCAAGAAAATATTAAACTTTTTTGTTTCATTTTCTCTTGACAATTCCTAAACTTATATGCTATACTACTTGCAGATACATAAGGCAAGGAGTGAAACACTATGGCTATTGGCGAAAGAATACATTTTTTTAGGCTTCTGCGTGGTATGACGCAGAAATATCTCGGTACGGCTGTCGGTTTTCCCGAAAAGTCCGCTGATGTGCGTTTGGCTCAGTACGAAACAGGCACACGCACACCGAAAGCAGACTTAACGGCGGCATTGGCGCAGGTGCTTGATGTTTCCCCACAGGCTCTCTCTGTTCCCGACATTGACAGCTACATCGGACTTATGCACACCTTATTTACCCTTGAAGATATTTACGGTCTGACCGTCAGCGAAGCAGACGGAGAGGTCTGCTTAAAAGTCAACAAGGACAAAGGCAAGGACGCCGCCGAGCTACTGAAAATGCTCTGTGCTTGGAAAGAACAGGCGGACAAGTTATCTTCCGAGGAAATCAGCAGAGAAGAATATGACCGATGGCGTTATTACTACCCGAAATATGACACCACGCAGCTTTGGGCGAAAGTTCCCTCGCAGGAACTTAGCGACGCTCTTGTTGACGCTTTCAAAGACCACCTCCAATCCGACAAATAAAGATAAAGACAACAAAACGCCCTTAGCTATGAGTTACTACCCACAGCTAAGGGCGTTATAAATAATATGGATTTATTCAGAGTATGGCTCTGAACACCAGTCATACAAGCCGCTTGAAAATCATTCCGCTACCTGCAAACCACTTGATAGTGAGAATAATCGCATTTATATGACTGTTATCAATTTGTTATCAAAAGGCCTCTTGAAATGCCGCAAACCCGCATAAACACTAGGCTTTTTCGGATTCTCAATTTATTCCCACTCAATTGTGCCGCAGGGCTTTGGAGTAAGGTCATAAAGAACTCGGTTAACACCCTCAACCTCGTTAGTAATACGATTTGTTATATGCTCAAGCAGTTCAAATGGAATATTTTCAACAGTTGCCGTCATTGCATCAACTGTGTTAACTGCACGGATGATTACAGGGTAGGCATATGTGCGTTTGCCGTCCTTAACACCAACAGATCTGAACTCAGGTACAGCGGTGAAATACTGCCAAACCTTGCCCTCTAAGCCGTTCTTTGCAAATTCTTCACGAAGAATGGCATCTGATTCACGAACACATTCAAGACGGTCACGTGTGATTGCACCAAGACAACGAACACCAAGACCGGGACCCGGGAACGGCTGACGGTAAACCATTCCGTCAGGAAGACCAAGTGCGTTGCCGACAACTCTTACCTCGTCCTTATAAAGATACTTGAGCGGCTCAACAAGCTGAAACTGTAAATCTTCAGGGAGTCCGCCGACATTATGGTGTGCCTTAACGCCGTCACTTTCAATAATATCAGGATAAATTGTTCCCTGTGCAAGGAACTCAATGCCCTCCTGCTTTCTTGCTTCCTCTTCAAATACTCTGATAAACTCTGCACCTATGATTTTACGCTTTTTTTCAGGCTCTGCAACACCTGCAAGCTTGTCAAGAAATCTGTCAACAGCGTCAACATAAATCAGGTTAGCATCCATCTGGTTGCGGAAAACCTCAACAACCTGCTCAGGTTCACCCTTACGGAGCAAGCCGTGGTTAACGTGAACACAAACAAGCTGCTTGCCGATAGCCTTGATAAGAAGTGCAGCAACAACGGATGAATCAACACCGCCTGAAAGTGCAAGAAGAACCTTCTTGTCACCAACCTGCTTCTGAATTTCAGCAACCTGCTCTGCAATAAATGCATCTGCAAGCTCTTTTGTATTAATTCGTGCCATTGTTTCGGGTCTTTTATTATCCATAAAAATTACCTCCGATAAAAAATAATTTACAATAATATTGTAACAGAACTATACGCTATTTTCAATAAGAGAATACAGCAGAAGAGTTTATATTTTATTTATTAAGAGTTTATACTTATTTTATTGTACAAGACTGCTGTTATATGCTATAGTTGAATTGTAAAGAATTATGTAAAGAGGGTAGTTTATATGAAAAAGGTTTTGAAATTTTTTGCCTATCCGTTAAGCATTATGCTTTCGGCGGCAGTCAACGCTGCTTTGCTGGCACTTTCATCAGTTGCAGCTGTTTCATTTATGCAAGCAGCTTCAATGCTCATATATATTTTTGTATGCGGAATTATCCTAAGTAAAATTGATGACAAAAAAGTCAAAATATCTTCTTTGATTTTCACAACAATCCTTGTCCTTGCAGGCGGTATTGCCTGTGCGGCGGCAATGAGCAGTGGGGGAGATAACGCTGTATGGACAGGTATGATTGTTTTTCCGTTTTCTACTGCTGCTGCAGGACTTTTTCTTCAGGAGCATTATTTAGATACATTATATCTGACTGTTTTTGCAGTCAGCTCTGTTTTGCCTGTTCTGATATCCTATCTTGCGTCACTTGTTTTCGGGCTGAAAAAGAAAAAGCTTAAAGCTGTTCTGATAGCAGTAATGGTTTTTATTTGCATAGGTTCTTCTGTGAGTGGTATAAGGACAATAACTGAAATTGCCAAGGATTCAATATACGAAGACGGTGAATTTTATAATGCGTTTTATGATATGAATGGCAATAAATATGCTTCAAATGAAGAGGTTCCTTATTATGACAGGGACGGAAATGTGTATTATCAGACATATAATCACCCTGTTGAAGAATATTCTGATGAATGGTTCTCTTATGTCGGTGAAATGACTGACGAAAACGGCAATGAATACGATGTCAGTGATTTTTATGTTTATGCCGACGGCTATATTTTTATGGACAAGGATGACAGTGTTGAAATCCGAGATGATATAAATGAGGATACTATAACGGACTGGGCATATGTTGACAAGGACGGAAATATTTGCGGTCAGGTTTTAGGTGTATCCTATACACGTGACGGTGAGCCGTATTTCGGAATGGGTGATGAATATAAAAATAAATAGACAATGCAAAAAAGTCAGCCACAGGTTGTTACCTATGGCTGACTTTTTGATTATATGGAATTTAAAAATCTGCTGTTTTAATTTTCTGCAAGAGCATTCAGCTCTTCAGACATTTTTCTTTCCTTTTCTTCTCTGAAAGCTTTCAGTTTGCCTTCCTGTGACTTTTCGTCGAAATTGTCAACAACAGCAAGCATAAGCACTTTGCCCACTGCAATGGCTATTTTGTTCAGAAGGCTTCTGAATGAGAAAATCGTACCCTGTTTTCTACAAAAAGCCATATTGACAATAGTGTTTTGTAAAGATATAATATTATTGACCACGCGGTCAACAAATTTGATTATATACATTATTGACCAAATTGTCAATAATCGAAGGGCTAAAGATATGAAAAAATCCTTAAAGACCGAAATAACGAAAGAAAAAATATTAAATGCCGCAGTAGAGGAGTTTGGAATACACGGCTATGAAGGTGCTACCGTAAATCAGATTTGTCAGAAACACAATATTTCAAAAGGCTTGATTTACCATAATTTTGAAAATAAGGATGAGCTTTACTTATGCTGTGTTGATGAGGCGGTGACAGAATTTATTTCATATATGCAGGAATATGAATTTACATCGGATTTTAAATTTTATATGCAAAAGAGATGTGCATTTTTTGAAATACATCCTTATTACAGCCATTTGATTTTCAGCTTTATATTAAGCGATGATGAAAAATTTTCTCAAAAGGTCAAAGAAATAAAAAACAGATTTGATGTATTCAATAAGAACATCTATATGCGTGTGATTGACAAGTTAACGCTTCGCAGCGGAGTATCAAAAGAAGATGCGTTGCAGTATTATATACTGCTTCAGAATATGCTTAACAGTTATCTTAGTATGGATAGTAAATCAGATAAAGGCTTTGTTTCTTTGATTGACAGTCACGAAAAAAGCCTTGAGAAAATTCTTGATTTTATACTTTACGGAATTGCAAAGGAGAACGACTGATGAAAAAAGTATTTGTTGTGTCAAAAACACATCTTGATTTGGGCTTTACGGACTATGCAGAAAGTATCAGGCGTAAATATATTGATGAATTTATTCCGCAGGCTATAAAGCTGGCAGATACAGTAAATTCAGAAAACCATAATAATTTTATCTGGACAACAGGCTCCTGGATTATTAAAGAGGCGCTTGAGCATTCCAATGAAAAGCAAAAGGCAGATTTGCTTCAGGCTTTAAAATGCGGAAATATTGTGCCGCACGCATTGCCCTTTACAACACATACGGAGCTGCTTGACGAGGATACTTTTAATTATGGTCTGTCTATTGTAGATGAGATTGATCAGATCAGGGGCAGAAAAACAATCTGTGCCAAAATGACGGATGTTCCCGGTCACACAAAAGCAATTGTTCCGCTGCTTGCAAAGCATGGAATAAAGCTTTTGCATATAGGTGTCAATGGAGCTTCTGCAATGCCCGAGGTACCTGAATGCTTTCTGTGGAAATGTGCAGGTTCAGAGATTATTGTAATTTATTCCGGTGATTACGGCGGAGCGTTTAAATGTGATTTAATTGAAGAGGTACTGTATTTTGACCATACCCTCGACAATCACGGTGCACCATCACCTGAAAAGGTATTGGAAAAGCTGGGAAAAATCCAAAACGATTTTCCTGGTTATGAGGTGGAGGCAGCAACTCTTGATGATTACGCTGAGGCATTGTGGCAGGTTAAGGATAAGCTCCCTGTTATTGAAAAGGAAATCGGCGATACATGGATTCACGGCAGTGCAGCCGATCCTTACAAATCAGCCGCTCTGCGTCAGCTTATGAGCCTGAAAAAAATGTGGCTTGCTGAAGGGTCTATGAAAAAAGATACAGAGGAATATATCGGCTTTACCGATAATCTTCTTTGCGTTGCCGAGCATACCTGCGGTATGGATACAAAGACGTATTTTGCCGACTACGATAACTATCTGAAGTCTGATTTTCAGAAGGCAAGGAAAAGGGATAAAATTTTCATCAGACATCCGTTTCGGGATTTTCCTTACAATATACTCAATATTATAAATAAAATCAGATTCAAAAGCTCATACAGTATTATTGAAAAAAGCTGGCAGGAGCAAAGAGAATATTTGGATAAGGCTGTAAGCTTTCTTGATGCAAGCCATAAAATGCAGGCAGAAAAGGCTCTTGCAGAGCTTTTGCCTGAAAAAGCTGTTGCTTTTGACAAGGCTGAAAGACTTGACGGCTCAGTAAATGCATTCGGCTTTGAGCTTGAGCTGAACAGCTTCGGAGGAATAGGCAAATTTGCCTTAAACGGACAGAATATAGTTGAAGCTAATAATAAACCGTTTTTTGAATATCGTTCTTATACAAGCAAGGATTATGATTACTGGTTTAAGCATTATTCAAGAAATATGGATAAAAACGGTGTCTGGGCATATCCTGATTTCGGCAGACCGCTTTTAAAGTATGCTGACGGTAAATATCCGCAGGGGAGCTTTTATTACAAAATGACTGATGCCTTTGTTTCAAAAGAAGAAAATGCCGTAAAGGTATTGGCAAACCTTAAATGTGATAAAGTGGTTTGCGAAAAAGCCGGTGCACCAAGAAGGGTTCAGGTTATTTATACCTTGAAGAATGACGGACTGAAATTTGATGTTTTATGGTTGGGCAAGGATGCCAACCGCACAACAGAGGCTTTGTTTTTACATATGTATCCTGCGTTCAGTGATATGTCATTGATTAAATTAGGCAGTAAAATAGATTATAACAATGTTGTATCCATGGGCGGGAAAAAACTCCACGCTGTTGAAAAATGTATTTTTGAAAATCCGTCAGGTGCTTTTTCCATTTTAAATTATCATTCACCCCTGCTGTCTTTGGGTCAGGGTAAAATTCTCGAGTATGACAATAAAATTGAAAATGCACAAAAGGACGGCATTTCCTATGTTCTTTATGACAATGTATGGGGAACAAATTTCCCACTTTGGTATGAGGACAATGCAATGTTCAGCTTCAAAATAGAAAGGTCTAACATAAAGGAGAGTAACTGAAATGAACTACAAAATAAAGAGAAACCAGCACACAGATTTCGGGACATATGAAGAGAAAAAGCTGGAAGCAAGGAGCTATTTCATACCGTTTTCGGGAGAAAAAAAGCTTGCAAAAACAGACTATAAAAACGAGAGATAT